>NZ_LRON01000010.1:0-243603 GCF_001758795.1 Duganella sp. HH101
GCGCGCTGCCGCTGGCGGCCGGCAGCCATATGCTGGCCTTCCCCAATCACCGCCATGCGCGCTTGTACGTGCCGCCGCATGACGGCGCCGCGCCGCTGCCGCTGCTGGTGCTGCTGCACGGCGCAGGCGGCCGGCACGGCGGCGGCGACGCCATCGCGCTGGCGCACGCGACCCGCCACGGCACGCTGCTGTTGCTGCCGGAAGCGCAGTCGACCAGCTGGGATGTGCTGCGCGGCGGCTACGGCGCCGACCTGGCCTTCATCGACCGCCTGCTGGCGTGGGCCATGCAGCGCTACCCGGTCGACGCCGGCGCCGTCACCATCGGCGGCTTTTCCGACGGCGCCTCGTACGCGCTGTCGGTGGGCTTGATGAACGGCGAGCTGTTCGGCGACATCCTGGCGTTCTCGCCGGGCTTCATCGCGCCGCTGCGGCGCAGCGGCATGCCGCGCGTGTTCATCGCCCACGGCAGGCGGGACCAGGTGCTGTCGGTGGAACGGGGCAAGGCCATCGCGCTGAAGCTGGCCGGCGAAGGCTACGACGTGCGCTACGCGGAATTCGACGGCGCCCACCTGGTCGAACCGGTCGTCGCCCACGCGGCCTTGCGCCAGCTGGCGGCGCGCTAGTCCGCTAGACGCCGTCGGCGGCGACCACCTGGTTGCGGCCGCCCGCCTTGGCGGCGTACAGGGCCTTGTCGGCCGCCTCCACCAGCATGCCGGCCACGTGCTCGCCGCGGCGCGGCGCGATGGCCGCCACGCCGGCGCTGATGGTGATCACGCCGAACGGGCTGCCGCGGTGCGCCGTCTGCAGCTGCTCGATCGCCTGGCGGATGCGCTCGGCCACCGCCATCGCTCCCGCCAGCTCGGTGTTCGGCATCAGGATGCCGATCTCCTCGCCGCCGTAGCGCGCCACCACGTCGCCGGCGCGCTTGGGCGTCAGCACGCGTATCAGCTTGCTGACGGTGCGCAGGCAGTCGTCGCCGGCGCCGTGGCCGTACAGGTCGTTGTACTGCTTGAAGTAGTCGACGTCGATCATCACGAAGGCCAGCGTATCGGCGTGGCGCACGGCGCGGCTGAACTCATTGCCCAGCGTGACGTCGAGCTGGCGGCGGTTGGCCAGCCCGGTCAGGCCGTCCTGCATGGCCAGCCGCTCCAGCGTGCGGTTGGCGCCTTCCAGCTGGTCGCGCGCCTGGCGCAGCTCGGCCTCGGCCTGCACCCGCAGGTTGATCTGCCCCACCAGCCGCTTGCCGAAAAAGCCCAGCAGCGCGGCCAGCACGATCACGCCGATCGAGCGCGTGAAGCTGTCGCGCCGCCAGTGCTCCAGCATTTCCTCCTGCGACAGCGCGGCCGTCACGAACAGCGGATAGTGCTCCAGCGCGCGGTAGGAATTGAAGCGCAGCTCGTCGTCGTAGGGCGAGACGAACATGCCGCTGCCGCTGCCGTGCCGCGCGGTGTAGGCCAGGAACAGCGGGTTGTCGCGCAGGCTGGTGCCGACGCGGTTGTCGTCGAACGGCCGGCGCGCCATCAGCACGCCCTGGTTGGAGATCAGCGCCACCGCGCCGCGCGCGCCGATGTCGAAGCTCTGGTAGAAGCGGCTGAAGTAATCGATGTCCAGCGTGGCCAGCACCACGCCGCCGAAGCTGCCGTCGGCCCGGTTCAGGCGGCGCGACACCGGGATGATCCACTTGCCGCTGGTGCGGCTGATCACCGGCTCGCCGACGTGCGGCCCGCGGCCGTCGTGGGTGCGGTGGTAAACGAAGTATTCGCGGTCGGCGTTGTTGAGCGACGGCCCCAGCACCGCGCGCGAGTTGACCAGCCATTGGCCGCCCTCGTCGTAGACGAACAGGCCGGCCAGCTGCGGCAGGTTGGCCACCTGGGCCTGCATCTGCCGGTGCACGCGCGCCAGCGCCGGGGCGCCCCGGCCGTCGGACTCGATGCGCTCGACGATGTCGGCCAGCGAGGTGTCGGCCGCCTTGATGGTGTCGTCGGCGTGCTGCGCCATCGCGCGCGCGACGTTGGACGTGAGGCGCTGGATTTCCTGCACCTGGGCGTCGCGCGCGATCAGGCTGCGCCAGACGTCGACCGCGATCAGCGACAGGCAGACCACGCCGACGAACAGCGTCGCCCAGAAGGTGATGGTGTAGCGTTTAAACATGGCCCCGCGCATGGCCCCGCGCATGGCCCCGAACAGGGCCCGGCGGCGCGGCCAGCATGGGCTGCAGGCTGCGCCACACCAGCTCCGGCGTCAGCTTGACCATGCAGTCCTGGTGGCCCAGCGGGCACTCGCGCTGCCGGCACGGCGCGCAAGCGAGGCGCAGCGAGATCGACGCGGCCAGGTCGGCAAACGGCGGCGCGTGGTCGGGATCGGTGGGGCCGTACAGCGCCACCACCGGCCGGTTCAGCGCCGAGGCGATGTGCAGCAGGCCGGAATCGTTGGCGACCACGGCGGCGCTGGCGGCGATCAGCGCGATGGCGTCGGCCAGGCTGGTGGCGCCGGCCAGGTTGAAGGCGGCCGCGCCCGGCACGCCCTGCGCCACCTCGGCGCAGGCGTCCTGGTCCTTGGGCGAGCCGAGCAGCACGATCTGCGTCGCGCCCTCGCGTTCGAGCACGGCGCGCGCCAGGGCGGCGAAATGCGCGGCCGGCCAGCGCTTGGCGCCGCCGAACTCGGCGCCGGGGGCGAAGGCGACGATGGGCCGCGCCGGATCCAGGCCCAGGCGGGCGCAGACGGCGGCGATCTGCGCCTCGCTGGCCGCCATGCGCGGGCGCGGCAAGGCGGCGCGCCCGGCCGCCGACTGCACGGCCTGCGGCGGCGCCGCCAGCGCGGCGTAGAACGCCACCATCGGCCGCGGCGGCGTTTCGTCGCGATGCATGACGTTGATCAGGCCGTGCCGGCTTTCGCCCTTGTAGCCGACCCGGCGGCGGATGCCGGCCAGCCAGGGGATCAACGCGTATTTGATGGTGTTGGGCAGGACGTAGGCTTCGGCATAGCCGCGCCGGCGCAGCAGGCGCGCGTATTTCCAGCGCTCGCGCAGTTGCAGCGCGCCGTGGCGGAACGGGGTTTCCAGCACTTCGCCGACTTCGGCCATCTGCCGCCACACCGGCGACACCGCCGGCGGCGCCAGCACGTCGATCGGCCGCCCCGGATGGGCCGCGCGCAGCAGCTGCAGCAGCGGCTGCGCCATGACGGCGTCGCCTATCCAGTTGGGGGAAATGACCAGGATGCGCTCTGCGGCCCCGGCGGTGACGTTTTTTTCTGGCAACACGGATTCTTTCATCATCGTCGGGCCGGTGGCCCTTGCCGGACCGATTATCGCCCATCGCGGGCCCAGCGACAAGCGCCCGCGCCCTGCCGGGCGGCCCGAAAAACCGCGGCCTTGGCGCTATGGCGTGCTGCTATAATCGGAGCTTTTGCTCCGGCCACAGGCCCCACTCGCGTGACCATGACTCCAGCCAGCCCCTCGACGCCGCAAATTGAATATGGCGGTCCGCTCTCCTCCACGATGATCTTCCTGCTGCCGGCGCTGGCGATGTCGAGCAAGGTCGGCCTCGGGCTGGTGCAATTGATGATCTTATTGCTGCTGATACGCCGCCGCCGCCCGCTGCTGGCGCTGTACCGGCGCCACTGGGACGATATCGGTGGCGTGATGCTGGCCTTCGGCGGCTACTTCCTGGTGTCGCTGGTGCGCATGCTGCTGGACCACCAGCGCCTGAACACCCTGGATGGCCCGTCGCGCCTGCTGTTCGGCCTGAGCTGCATCGGCGTGGTCTACTACCTGCGCCCGCGCGCCCGCCACTTCTGGCTGGGCCTGTCGTTCGCCGCCGTGCTGTCGGCTGTCATGGCGCTCTACCAGGTCACACTGGGCGGCATGGAGCGGGCGATCGGCCTCACCCACCATGAAATCACCTTCGGCGACCTGGCGCTGGCCTGCGGCCTGCTGTCGCTGTGCGGCCTGGCCGACCTGCGCCACACGCGCATGAGCTGGCTGCCCGGCCTGGGCCTGGTGTGCGGCCTGCTGGCCTCGATCCTGTCGGGCTCGCGCGGCGGCTGGCTGGCGCTGCCGCTGGTGCTGATCCCCGTGACCCGCTACGGCGTGCAGATCTACGGCCGCCGCCTGCTGCTGGTGGGCGTGGTGCTGCTGGCGGTGGTGGTGCTGGCCTTCGCCGTGCCGGCCACCGGCGTGGCGCTGCGGATCGAACAAGCCTTCGCTGAAATCCAGCGCTACCTGACGCTGGGCGACGCCACCACCTCGGTCGGCATCCGCCTGGAGCTGTGGAGGGCCTCGCTGATGATGTTCGCCGAACACCCGTGGCTGGGCGTGGGCCGCGACCAGTTCGACGTCGCGCTGCACGCGCTGGCGGCCCAGGGCCGGCTGCAGCCGTCGCCGGCGCTGGCCTACAGCAGCAGCCACAACGACATGCTGCACTGCCTGGCCACCGGCGGCCTGCTGGACTTCGGCCTGCTGCTGGCCATGTACATCGCCCCGCTGCGCTTCTTCTCGGGCCAGCTGCGCCGCCCGGACCAGGGCCAGCGCGCGCTGGCGCTGGCCGGCGTGATCGTGGTGGTGGCCTTCTTCGGCTTCGGCCTGACCGACGTCATGTTCTGGCTGATGATGCCCAAGGTGTTCTACGTGATGATGGTGTGCAGCCTGGTCGGCCTGTGCCTGGCGGCCCAGTATCCGGCGCCGGAGCCGCGCCGCATCCTGATCGCTCGCACCGACAATATCGGCGACGTCGTGCTGACGCTGCCGCTGGCCGGCTACCTGAAGCAGCGCTATCCGCAGGCCGAGGTGGTGTTCCTGTGCCGCCGCTACGCCGCCGCCGTGGTGGCGCAGTGCCGCCACGTCGACCAGGTGCTGACGCTGGAGGAGCTGGGCGACGACTGGGCCCACGGCCTGGCGCACAGCGGCTGCGACACCATGATCTTCACCTTCCCGATGCGCACGCTGGCGGCGGCCGCGCGCCGCGCCGGCATCAACCGCCGCATCGGCAGCAGCCACCGCATCCACCACTGGTACCACTGCAACCGCCTGGCCACCTTCAGCCGCGCCGATTCGCCGCTGCACGAGGCGCAGCTGAACTTCAAGCTGCTGCTGCCGCTGGGCATAGACCACGTGCCGCCGCTGGAACAGTTGAAGACCATGTACGGCCTGAACACGCCGCGCCACCCGGCCGCCGACGCCGTGCTGGACCAGCCCGGCTTCAGCGTGATCCTGCATCCCAAGTCCAACGGCAATGGCCGCGAGTGGCCGCTGCAGCACTACACGGCGCTGGCCGCGCTGCTGGGCAAGGTGGACGGCGTGCGCGTGCTGGTGACGGGCAGCGCCGCCGAGGGCGAGCTGCTGGCGCAACAGGCGCCGGCGCTGCTGGCCTTGCCGAATGTGGAAAACCTGTGCGGCAAGCTGGACCTGGACGGCTTCACCGCGCTGATCGGCGGCTGCGGCGGCCTGATCGCCAGCGGCACCGGGCCGCTGCACCTGGCCTCGGCGCTGGGGCGGCCGGCGGCCGGCCTGTTCCCGCCGCTCAAGCCCATCGATCCGGTGCGCTGGGGCGCGCTGGGTCCGCGCGCGCGCAGCCTGGTGACGTCGCCGGCCTGCGGCCAGTGCGCCGATCCGGCGCTGTGCACCTGCATGCTGGCGATCACGCCGGAGCAGGTGCTGGCGGTGGTGATGGAGTGGCGCGCCGAAGCGCTGGTCGAGGCGGCACCTGCCTGAACCACGGCGCAGGCCGGGCCTGCGCCAGTGCTTTAATCCTGCATCGTAATCCGCACCAGGTCGGCGACATTGTCGACCCCCAGCTTGGCCATCAGCCGCGCCTTGTGCACTTCCACCGTGCGCACGCTGATGCCCAGCGCCGGCCCGATCTCGCGATTGTGGCGGCCCGTGACCACCAGCGCCATCACTTCCCGCTCGCGCGGCGTCAGCTCGCTGAGCAGGCTGACGTTGCGGCTGCGCTTTTGCTGCTCGCTGTGCACGCTGCGGGCGCGCGCCAGCGCCTCGTCGATGGCGCCGATCAGCTTGGCGTCGTCGAAGGGTTTCTCGAGGAAGTCCACGGCGTCGGCCTTGAACGCCGCGCGCGCCATGCTGACGTCGCCGTGGCCGCTCATGATGATCACCGGGATCGGGCAGCCGCGCCGCTGCAGCTCCAGTTGCAGGCTCAGGCCGTCCATGCCGGACATGCGGATGTCGATCAGCATGCAGCCGCGCCAGGCCGGCTGCCACGATTGCAGGAAGGCTTCGCCGCTGGCGAACATGGCGGTGCGGTAGCCGCGCACGCCCAGCAGCAGGCCCAGCGCGTCGCGCACCGAGGGATCGTCGTCGACGATGAATACGGTCAAATCATGCTGCATAGTGTTCTCCATCCTGCTCCAACGGGCGCGCCAAGGGCAGCGCCAACCTGAAAATTCCATGCTCGCCCACCTCGGCCCACAGCGAACCGCCGTGCGCCTCCATGATGGCGCGGCTCAGCACCAGCCCCAGCCCCAGGCCGCTGGCCTTGGACGAAACAAACGGCTCGAACAGGCGCGCCGCCAGCGCCGCCGACACGCCGTTGCCGCTATCCTCCACCGACAGCTGCAGACAGCCGCCCCGCAGCGGCGCCTGGCCCGGGCGGCGCTTGCCGTCCAGCCGCTGCGCCGACAGCGTGAAGCTGCGGCGCGCGGCCGGCGGGGCGCTCCTGCACCGCCTCCAAGCGCGTTGGCCAGCAGGTTGCGCAGCACCAGCTCCAGCTGCAGGCGGTCGGCCAGGATGGCCAGCGGCGGGATCTCGCCCACCTTGAGCTCGACGCCGTGCTCGCGCAGCTGGCTGAAGAACTGCTGGCTGATGCCCGACACCAGCTGGCCGGCGTCGACCGCCTCCAGCTTCATGGCGCCGGTGCGGAAGAAATCGCGCAGCCGCCGCACCACGTCGGCGGCCCGGCCCGCTTCGGCGATCATGCGCTGGATCGCGCCCTTGAGCACCTCGCCGCTCTCGCCCCGCTCCAGCAGGAACTCGCAGGCCTTGCCGTAGGCGCCCAGCGCCGTCAGCGGCTGGTTCAACTCGTGGGCCAGCGCGGCGGCCATCTCGCCGGCCGCCGCCAGCCGCAGCGTCTGCTTCAACTCGCTGGCCACCTTGCGCAGCTCGTCGACCGCGATGCCGATCGAAAAGCCCACCAGCGCCAGCACCGCGTCCAGCATCTGCAGCTCGTGCACGGCGATGTTGACCGCGTGGTTCCATTTGACCAGCGCGCCGATGCCGGCCTGCAGCACAAACACCATCAGCGCCGTGCCGAACAGGCCCTGGCGGAACGCCGCCCAGATCACCGGCAGGAACAGGAAATAAAAATGCTTGAACTCCGAGGTGGCGATGGTGCCGAACACCATGGTCAGCACGCAGATCGCCAGCGCCAGGTAGGCCAGCGTCTCGGCCCGCCACACGGTGGCCTTCAGCTGCCGCCGCCCGCTGGGGCTGGACAGCATCCAGATCAGCGGCATCGACACCAGCACCCCGACCACGTCGCCGATGCCGAAGCGCAGCACCGCCTCGCCCCACTGCCCGGCCGGGATCAGCCCGGCCGCCGACAGCACGGTGATGTAGCCGACATCGTTGACCAGGGTGCCGACCACCACGATCAACAGCCACTGGAACAGGCGGTCGCGGCTGTCGAACACGCCGCCGTCGCCGAAGCGGCGCCGCAGCGCCGCGCCCAGCACGCCGTAGCCGGCCGCCAGCCACATGGAACTGAGCAGGCTCACCGTCCAGCCGGCCGGCATGCCGCGCACCAGCAGTTCGCCGCCGACCAGGGCCAGCAGCCACGGCAGCGCCGCGCGCCAGCCATGGCGCAGCCAGAACACCAGGCCCAGCGCCGGGTCCGGATTCCACGGCGTGATGTTCAAGCCGTACAGGGGGTCGATATAGGTGGCCCAATCGAACAGCAGGTACAGCGCGATGAACGCCGGAAACTCCAGATAGGACAGGCGCGACGGGTTGGAAGTCAGTGGCATGGTGGCTTTGTATCGTTATGTAGCATTATGCATTGCCATAATTCATCGCGCATTGCTTTTCGCTACTACGCGTTCCCCTTATGCCGGCGCTTTCGCCTCTATACAACACTTACTTTTTCGAAGCAGCAATTATTAAGGGAAAACCGTAAGCCTTTACCCCAATTTACAATACGTTACACAGGATTTACGATGCGCACATGTCGTAATGGCACCTCCCATTGACGAGAAGACACTAAAACCAGCGCGCCGCCCCCATCGTCGTCGGCCAGTGATTGATGTCTCCCGTGCAGCTGCCGCCACACCAACCCTTGCAGCCCGTTTTTCCTGAGAGACGACCGATGTCGCAGTTAATCACCATCCGCTCCGGCGCCGCCGGCTTCCACGGACTGAAGCAAGTGCGCGAGACGTTCAAGCTGTCGCTGCGCGCCATCCTGCACCGCCAGGCCACTTACGGCTGGCTGCAACTGCTGAACTCCCATCCGCTGTTCATGGACCTGGTCAAGGCCAAGCCGCGCCTGATCTACAAGATTTACCGCCCCTACCTGAGCAACACCATGGATTGCGCCCAGCGCGTCGAACTGTTGCAGCAGCACTATCGCTTCATCTTCCGCCAGGGCCTGGGGCCGCTGACGGTGCGCGCCGCGCGCGGCGGCGTGGTGCTGGGCAGCGTCGAGGGCAAGTCCGGCGTGCACTACCAGATCGAGCTGCGCGCCATCGAGCCGATGGAACGCGAGGGCGAACTGGTGTTGCAGCTCAAGCAGGATGGCGAGCTGGTCTACAGCTGCGCGTTCAGCTTCCTGCAGGGCGTGCGCGGCATGCAGCTGGGCATAGGCTGCATGCAGGGATCGAAGAGCGAACACGGCCTGCAGGTGATCAAGGACGCCACCCGCGAACTGCACGGCCTGCGGCCGAAGAATTTGATGGTCAAGCTGCTGAGCCAGATCGGCCACGACTACGGCTGCGTCGAACTGCGCCTGGTCAGCAACGCCAACCGCGTGGTGTGCGGCGCGGCGCGCCAGGGCAAGGTGCATGCCGACTACGATACGCTGTGGCAGGAGCTGGACGCCGGCCGCCGCGCCGACGGCGACTGGCGCCTGCCGTGCGAAGCGCTGGCCGCGCCCGACCTGGCGGCGATCGCCTCGAAAAAACGCTCGGAAGCGCGCAAGCGCCATGAAACGCTGGCGGCGCTGATCGTGGCCGTCCGCGCCGGCCTGCACGCGCCGCGCTTCGAAGCGGTGCCGACCTCGCCGGGCCAGCACTACACGACCTTGCCTTTGGGCGCGCGCGACGGCGACGAATACGCGCTGGCCTGAAAAATCCGGTACCATGGCTTTTTCGTCCAAGGAGAAATACCATGCGTGTGGATATTTATTACCGAGATGAAGCAATGGGCAAGCACAGCTATCTGGCGGTGCCGGAGGGCAAGCCCATTCCCGAAGAAGCCACCAATACCGACTGGCATCCCGAGGCCAGCCAGGTGGAAGTCGACGACGAGCGCGACGACCTGGCGCGCTACCACATCGTCCACCCGCTGGAGCAGATAGGCGCCAAGGGCTACGCCATCACCAGCATCAGCGAACAGATGTAGACCTCGGCGGCCCCCGCGCACCCCGCACACCGCGGCGCCCAGGGTCTGACCCCGTACGGGGTCAGACCCTTACGTTCGGGGCTTAGTACTCGATCGCCACGTCCTTGGCGCCCAGCACCTGCTGCAGCGCCAGTTGCAGCTCGTCCGACGGCGCCACGCGCCACGCTTCGCCCAGCTGCACCACGCAGCCCACGCCCTGCGGCGTGATGCGCGCCGACACCGGCAAGCCGTCCGCGTTGCGGTGCGGCGCCAGCACGTCGGCCATCTTGCGCACGTCCACCGAGGATGGCAGCGCCATGCCCAGCTGCTTGCCGTAGTTGATGCGCGCCGTGACGATGTCGAACACCTTCTCGGCCGAGATGCGCAGGCCGCCGGAGAAGCGGTCTTCCGACACCTTGCCGACCACGGCCAGGAACTCGTCGTCCTTGAACATGCGCTTGTTCTCTTCGAACACTTCCGAGTACACGGTCACTTCCACCACCGCCGTCTTGTCGTCCAGCGTGACGATCAGGATCTTGCCGCGCTGCGTCATCTGCGGCCGGATGCCGGTGATCACGCCGCACAGCATGCGCGGCTCGCGCGACGGCTCCAGCTCGGACAGCTTGGTGCGGGCGAAGCGGCGCGCTTCCGGCGCGAACGAGTCGAACATGTGGCCGGACAAATAGAAGCCCAGCGCGATCTTTTCCTCGGCCAGCTTCTGGCGGTCGGTGAACGGCGCGGCCTTCACGTACTCGGGCGGCGCCACCAGGTCGGAATCGTCGCCGCCGAACAGGCTGACCTGGTTGGCCGCCTTGGCTTCCTGGTCGGCGCACTCCATCGCGAAGCTGACCGAGGCCAGCAGGATGGCGCGGTCGATGTTCAGGCAGTCGAAGGCGCCGGCGCGTATCAGCGATTCGATGGTGCGGCGGTTGATCTGCTTCTTGTCGACGCGCTTGCAGAAATCGAACAGGCTGGTGAACGGGCCGCCGGCCGTGCGGGCGGCGATGATGGCCTCGATCGCGTTCTGGCCGGCGCCCTTGCAGGCGCCCAGGCCGTAGCGGATCTGCGTGACCTTCTTGCCCGTCACCGAAGGCGGCGGACCGTCCGGCATGAAGCGGAAGTCGGACTTGTTGATGTCCGGCGGCAGGATGGTCAGGCCGCAGATGTCGATCGAATCCTCGACCAGGATCTTGACCTTCTCGGTATCCTCCATCGCCAGCGACATATTGGCCGCCATGAACGCGGCCGGATGGTGGGCCTTCAGGTAGGCCGTGTGGTACGACAGCAGCGCGTAGGCGGCGGCGTGCGACTTGTTGAAGCCGTAGCCCGCGAACTTTTCCATCAAGTCGAAAATCTCGTCGGCCTTCTGCGCGGACAGGCCGTCCTTGGCGGCGCCGGCGCGGAAGATCTCGCGGTGCTCGGCCATCTCCTCGGCCTTCTTCTTACCCATCGCGCGGCGCAACATGTCGGCGCCGCCCAGCGAGTAGCCGCCGACGATCTGCGCCATCTGCATCACCTGCTCCTGATACACCATGATGCCGTAGGTTTCGGACAGAATCGATTCGGTGCGCGGATCGGGATAGTCGAATTTTTCGCCGTGCTTGCGCTTGCAGAAGTCCGGGATCAGGTCCATCGGGCCCGGACGGTACAACGCCACCAGCGCGATAATGTCTTCGAAGCGGTCGGGACGGGCGTCCTTCAACATGCCCTGCATGCCGCGCGACTCCAGCTGGAACACGGCCACGGTTTTCGCCTTGGTCAGCAGCTCGTAGGACGGGCGGTCGTTCAGCGGCAGGCGCGCCAGGTCGAAGTCGGCCTCTTTCGGGTCGAGCATCTTGATGTAGCGGACCGCGCGGTCCAGGATGGTCAGCGTGGTCAGGCCCAGGAAGTCGAACTTGACCAGGCCGACGGCCTCGACGTCGTCCTTGTCGTACTGCGACACCACGCCGCCGTCGCCGCCCTGCGTGTACAGCGGGCAGAAGTCGGTCAGCTTGCCCGGCGCGATCAGCACGCCGCCGGCGTGCATGCCGATGTTGCGGGTGATGCCTTCGACCTGTTGCGCCAGGTCCAGCAGCTGCGCCACTTCCTCCTCGTTCTGCTGGCGTTCCTTGAGCATCGGCTCCTCTTCGATCGCCTCGGCGATCGACACCGGCTTGCCCGGCTTGAACGGGATCAGCTTGGAGACGCCGTCGCAGAAGTTGTAGCCGAAGTCCATCACGCGGCCGACGTCGCGGATCGCGCCCTTCGCCGCCATGGTACCGAAGGTGGCGATCTGCGACACCGCGTCGCGGCCGTACAGGTCCTTGACGTGCTGGATCACCAGGTCGCGTTTTTCCTGGCAGAAGTCGATGTCGAAGTCGGGCATCGAGACGCGTTCGGGATTGAGGAAACGCTCGAACAGCAGGTTGTATTTCAGCGGATCGAGGTCGGTGATCTTCAGCGCGTACGCCACCAGCGAGCCCGCGCCCGAACCCCGGCCCGGGCCGATCGGCACGTCGTTGTTCTTGCCCCACTGGATAAACTCCGCCACGATCAGGAAGTAACCCGGGAACTTCATGTTGATGATGGTGTTGTTCTCGAACTCCAGCCGCTCCTCGTAGCGCGGCCGTTGCTGCTCGCGCTTGACCGGGTCCGGATACAGCTGCTCCAGGCGCTCCTCCAGGCCCTTCCTGGTTTCGGCGCGCAGGAATTCGTCGATGGTCATGCCCGGCGTCGGGAAGTTCGGCAGTTGCGGCTTGCCCAGGGTCAGCGTCAGGTTGCAGCGCTTGGCGATCTCCACCGAGTTCTGCAGCGCGGCCGGCAGGTCATGGAACAGCTCGCGCATCTCGGCTTGCGACAGGAAGCGCATCTGCTCGTTGAACCTGCGCACGCGCTTGTTATTGGCCAGCATCTCGCCTTCGGCGATACAGGTGCGCGCCTCGTGGGCGATGAACTCGTCCTTGTTGATGAACTGCACCGGATGGGTGGCCACCACCGGCAGGCCCAGCTTGGCGGCCAGCGCCACCGCGTGGCGCACCTGGGCTTCCTGGTTGGCCTGGCCGGCGCGCTGGATCTCGATGTAGAAATGGCCGGGGAACATCTGCGCCCACTTTTGCGCGTTCTTTTCGGCCAGCGCCGGGTTGCCGTTTTCTATCGCCATGCCGACGTCGCCGAAGTGCGCGCCGGACAGCACGATCAGGCCGTTGGCCGGATTGACGTCGGGCAGCAGCGGATAGCTCTTGGCGGTGAGCTCGGCCAGCCACTCGGTACGGATCTCGGCACGGCCCTTGTACTGGTTGGTGAGCCAGGCTTGCGACAGCAGCTCGCACAGCTGCAGATAGCCCATGTGGTTCTTGGCGAACAGCATCAGGCGGTGCGGCTTGTCGCGGTTGTCGTCGTTGGTGATCCAGACATCGACGCCGACCACGGGCTTGATGCCCTTGCCGCGCGCGGCCTTGTAGAACTTGACCATGCCGAACATATTGGACAGGTCGGTGACGGCCAGCGCCGCCTGCTTGTCCTTGGCGGCGGTGCTGACCAGGTCGTCGATACGGACCAGGCCGTCGACGATGGAATATTCCGAGTGCACCCGCAGATGGACGAAATCCGGTCCCGCCTTGGCAACGGCCGGTGCCGCCGCTGCTTGTTCGTTTGCTACCATGTTCATACGCCGCTCAATGCTGGTTCAATAACCAGCTATTTTACCGTGCGGCGGCCGGGTGCGATGAATCTGATTTGCAGCCCCGTTTGCGCCAGGTCGGCATGCGGTGTTAGGCTGTACGTACGATAGGCGAATGAATAGCGCAGACCTGATCAAGCAAATGGAACGAGCCGGATGGATACTCCGTAACGTCAGCGGGTCTCATCACATTTACACGCACCCGCAGCGAGGCGGACACATCAGCGTACCGCATCCTAAAAAAGATCTCGGGGTTGGCTTGGTTCAAAAACTGCTCAAGCAAACTGGACTGAAATAGGACGTCATCATGAAGTATCCAATCGCAATTGAACCCGGCGACGCGACCCATGCGTTTGGCGTGGTCATCCCCGATCTTCCTGGCTGTTTCTCAGCAGGCGACACCTTGGACGAGGCCATCGATAACGCCTGCGAGGCTGCGACGCTCTGGCTGGAAACAATGCTAGAAGACGGAGGCACTATTCCCAAGGCCCGTACGTTCGCAGAGCACCATGCGAATCCCGAATTTTCCGGATGGATTTGGGCGGTCGTTATAATTGATCGGGCAACATTGATAAACAAGAACACGACCCAATCCGCTCGTATTTCAGGCGTATCTTAAGCCGTTTGATGCGGCGCCAACATCACTTACCCCGGCTACTGCGGCAATTTAACTCTGCTCATTTTTTAGGCATGACACGGGCGTTTGGCGAACTTAGCGCGTATAATGTCGGCTCTTCACATTTTTTGCTCTTATCCACCATGCACGCTAATACTGCTTTACAAGCTGAAGCGCATGCCGCCGCCATCGCTGCAGCTGCCGCTCACGTCAACATCGCCGCCTACAAATTCGTCACCTTCGACGACACCGAGGCGATGCGCCCGCTGTACCAGGACATCTGCCAGCGGCTGGGCCTGAAAGGCACCATCCTGCTGACGCCGGAGGGCATCAATATGTTCCTGTCCGGCCCGCGCTCGCACATCGACGAGTTCCTGGCCTGGGTCCGCAGCGACGCCCGCTTCGCCGACCTGGAAGTGAAGGAAAGCTATTCGGCCGAGCAGTCGCACAAGCGCATGCTGGTCAAGATCAAAAAAGAAATCATCACCATGCGCATGCCGCTGATCAAGCCGGAAGAAGGCCGCGCGCCCTTCGTCGAAGCCCACACGCTCAAGCGCTGGCTCGACGCCGGCGTCGACGACAACGGCCGCCCGGTGGTGATGGTCGACACCCGCAACGATTTCGAAGTCGACGTCGGCACTTTCGACAATACGGTCGACTATCGCATCAAGAAATTCACCGAGTTCCCGGAAGTGATCGCCGCCCACAAGGACGACTTCGCCGGCAAGACCGTGGTGACGTTCTGCACCGGCGGCATCCGCTGCGAAAAGGCCGCGATCCACATGCAGAACATCGGCTACGACAACGTCTACCAGCTCGAAGGCGGCATCCTCAAGTACTTCGAGGAAGTCGGCGGCGCCCACTACACCGGCGACTGCTTCGTGTTCGACTACCGCACCGCGCTCAATCCGAAACTGGAACCGACCGAGACCGTGCAATGCTTCGTCTGCCGCTCGGTGGTCACGCCGCGCCAGCAGCTGGCGCCGGAATACGTGTACGAGAAATCGTGCCCGCATTGCTACGGCAAGCAGGCCTAAGTCAGAAATACCAGCCAGGCGTGCGCCAGCTCATGCAGCGCGCACGCCTCGCCCACATCCCCCTCCTCCCAGTTTGCCAGTCTCCAATCCACAGACCAGTTGCCGCGCACGCGTCAGTGGCTATGGCGCATTGCAACCATCACGTCAGCAGATTCCCCTCGACAACCAAGGCCTAAGTACGCAGGGCGGCGAGCTCTTCAAGGGCCGCAATTAATTATAAAAAAATAACTATTGCTAATTTTAAATTTGTTATTTTATAATTTAATCTGGGCAACTAAGGCCCACCGCCAACTCTTTCCTGCTACTTCCAAAGGACATCATGTCAACAATTTCCAGTCATATTAGTTTGGCTCAATTTTCTTTGCCGGTGTTCGACCAGCTTGATATCGGCAGCTGCACGGCCAACGCCGTTTGCCAAGCCGTTGCCTTGCAATCACATGAATATGGGCAAAATATTGGCCCATTGGCCAGGTTGGCGCTGTATTACAACACCCGGACCAGCGGCGACCCATCGCAAGCGTATGTCGACAGTGGCGCAGCAATATGGTCTGCGGTTGACACCGCGATCAGCAAAGGCCTTACCAGCGAGAATTTCGCAACGCAACAGGGCGAAGGATACGCCGCCAAAGCCGTATCGGACAATTGGACCAAGGCGCCGACACAGGCCATGGTCAACGATGCAGCGCTGCACAAAGTACTCAGTTCCACGCTGGTCAAAACATCCTCCAGCCTCAGCACCCAGCAGAACCACGATTTGATTGGGCAACAACTGATGCAAGGCAAGGTGGTGTTGGTTGGCAGCAATGCGCCAACCTGGCTGAACCATGTGGAGTATAACGACCAGGGTGTCCATTATTCCAGGCCATTCCAGGCGTCGTCATTCAACGAACTGGCCGACTTGCATGACAAGGCGATGGCTTCCAATCCGGAAGCCAACGCAAAATCGCTCGGCGGCCACGCGTTTATGATAGTCGGGATGGACAACACTTTATTCCACGGCAAAGGTGGATATATCATCGAGAATTCCTGGGGCACCAGCTTCGGCGTCAACGGATTCGAGGTCATCCCATATGACTTCATCAACAATGCCGCAGAAGGGTTTGGAACCACGACGCTTGAAGTCCTGAATGGCTTCAATAACGTAGACCAGACCTGGACGGCCGAACGCGGCCAGATTTCCATGTTGTATGCGTGCGCCTTGAATCGGGCGGGCGAGCACCAAGGCACGGAGTACTATGCCAACGCCTTGCGCGCCGGCACGACACTGAAATTTATCGCCAATGAGCTCGTCAATTCTGCGGAAGGCAAAGCGCTGTACACCGTGAATGGCGCCGTCATGACGAACGATCAGTTCATCGACAAGGTCTTCATGGATACCCGCGGCCGTGTTGGCTCGGCGACGGAGCACTATTGGGGCAACCAGTACTTCGCGGCGGGCGAAACGCGCGGCGACTACGTGTACGACATCATGCATGACACCGCGGCGCGGACCGGCCTGACCACGCAGGCCGAGTACGATTTCTTGATGAACCGGACCACGGTCAGTGAAAATTTCGGCGTGACCTACCAGGCCAACAACAATCACCTGCACGACGCGCAAGCCGCTCTGGCCGGCGTCACCAGCAATGCCGATACGGTGGAAGCGGCCCTGATCGGCGTACAACACGCACTCAGCATCGCTTGAGGCAGGATCGAAAGCCGTGCATCCCCGGATGCGCGGCTTTTTCGATCCTATGCCTGCTCACTGCCTGGTGACTGGCAGCAGTTGCTGTAATGCAGACTGGTAGGCATTACGGGCGGTCTGGTAGACCGCCAGTTTGGCGTTCAGGTCGGCGATCTGCGCATCGACGAACTGCAGATTGGCGACCTGGGCCTGGGCTTCCTCGCTCAGGGCCTTGACGGCGTAGCTGACGCCGTTGACGGTCACTTCCAGTTCCTCGTCCATCATGCTCACTCCGTCGATGGCCTGAAGTAAGGGGCGATCTCGCGCACATCCGATTCGGCCAGCGTGCCGGCCGCGGCGCGCATGCGCAGCGTGTTGAGCAGGTAGTTGTAGCGCGCCTGCGCCAGGTCGCGCTTGTTGGCGTACAACTGCTGGGTGGCGTTGAGCACATCGAGATTGATGCGCACCCCGCCCTTGACGCTTTGTTGCGTCGCCTTGATCAACAGTTCCGACGACGCCACCGCCTTCTTCAGCGCATCGATGCGCGCCACGCTGCTCATCATGGAATCGTAATCCTTGCGCAACTCGGACAGCACCTTGTCGGTCTGCGCCTGGAGGTCGGCCCGCGCTTTTTCCTGATTGGCGACCGCCTGGCGCGACTGCGCCACCACCGAGCCGCCGGAATACAGCGGGAAATTGACCTGCACGCCGATGCTGCGCGAGGTCGTATCCTGGTTATAGGTCTGGATCGAGTCTGACGAGCTCTTGCTGTAGGTAGCCACCAGGTCGACGCGCGGCGCGTGGCCCGCCAGCGAGCGGGTGACTTCCTGTCGCGCCAGTTCTACGCTCAGCGTCAACGCCCTGATGTCGGGATTGCGCTCCAGCGAGACGTTCTTCCAGGCTTCGAAACTGACCGTGTCGGCCGGCCGGGTCTGGAACTCCGTCACCATCTTGTCCAGCTCGCCTGGCTCGCCGCCGATGACGGCGGCCAGCGTGGTGCGCGCCACGGTCAGCGCATCCTGGGTTTCCAGCACGGCCGCCTCGGCGGAATCGCGCCGGGCCTGGCTTTCCAGCATGTCGGTGCGGGTGCCCTCGCCTTTTTCAAACAGGCGCTGGTTGACCTTGCCCTGCTCCACATACAGATCGCGCTCGACCTTGGTCAGCGCCAGCAGGTCGCCCTTGAACAGCACGTCGAAATACGCCGTGACCACGCGCGAGATCACTTCCTGCTGCTGGCTCTCGAACTGCGCGGACGCGTAGTCGGCCTGCAGGCCGCCCATTTTGTAGCGGGCATAGCCCTCCACGTTCAGCAGCGGCTGGCGCACCTGGAGCACCGAGCTGCGGCTCAGGTAATCGCGCGGATAGGTCTGCAGCGGATCGGTAATCGTGTTGCGCACCTGAGTGGCGCTATAGCTCGCCGACAGCACCGGCAGCAGGTTGGAGCGGCCCAGCGCACGGTTTTCCTGGCCGGCCTCGTTTTGATAGTAGGCCGAACGGAAAGTCGGGTCGTTCTTCAGCGCGGCCTGGTAGGCTTCCATCAGGCCCAGCGCATGCGCGCCGGAACCGTACAGCAGCGCCGCCAGGGCAGCCACCGCTTGCGCGCGGCGCGGGAGAGCAATATGTGCCACGTTAATCCTCCGACATCGACGTTTTGGCGCGATCAAAGATCGGCTTCAGCAAATAGCTCATCATGCTGCGCTCGCCGGTCTTGACGAACAGTTCCACCGGCATGCCCGGCACCACGTCCAGCTTCTTGGCCGCGATCATCTTCAAGCCTTCCGGCGTCACGCGCGCGCGCACCTTGTAGTAGGGCATGCCGGTACGCTCCTCGATACTGCGGTCGGCGGCGATCTGGATCAGCGTGCCCGGGATATGCGGCGTCTTGTTGCTGTTGAAGGCGGAGAAGATCAGTTCGACCGGCAGGCCGGTGTGGACGCGGTCGACCAGGTTGACCGCCAGCTGGCCTTCCACCACCAGCGTATCGTCGCTCGGCACGATCTCCATCATTTTCGTGCCCGGCGCGACCACGCCGCCACGGGTGAAGATGCTGGAGCCGACCACGATGCCATCGGCAGGCGATTTGATCTCGACGTTGCCGACTTCAAATTCCTGGCCTTCCAGACGGGCGGCCAGCGATTCCGCCTCTTTCTGCGTGTCGGTCAGCGAACCGCGCAGTTCCTTCTGGTACTCCTGCTGGCGCTGGCCGATCTTCAGGCGCATCTCGGCGATCTGGCGGCGCGCGCGGCCGATATTGCCAGTGTCTTCGGCGATCGCGCCGGCGACCTGGGCATAGGTCCGCTGCACGTCGAGGAAGCGGTTGCGGGCGATGTAGCCGTCACGGGCCAGGTCCTGGGTATTGTCCAGCTGCTCCTTCAGCATGGCCAACTGCTCTTTCTTGCTCTCGCGCGACTGCTCCAGGCCCTTGGCCTGGATTTCGATGCCGGCGATGCTCTCGTTCACGCTGGCCAGCTCGCTCTGCAGCGAGGACTGGCGCGACGACATCAACAGCGTCTGCGACGCCAGCAGGCTGCCGATGCGCGGATCGTTCTTGTAGGCGTTCAGCGCCGGCGGCGTGGCGATCGACGACTTGCCCGCCAGTTCGGCCAGCAGGCGCGCCTCGTTGGTGCGGCTGCTCAGGTATTGGCCCAGCGTGATGTCCATCGACGACTTCAGCTGCACATTGTTCATCCGCACCAGCACCTGGCCGGCCTTGACGTGGTCGCCGTCGCTGACCAGGATGTCCTGCACGATGCCGCCGCTGAGGTATTGCACGGCCTTGCGGTTGCCCTCTTTCATCACGGTGCCCGACAACGGCACGCCCTTGTCCAGCGGCGCGAAATTGGCCCAGATCAGAAAGCCGACCACGCCGACCAGGCAGATGATCCAGCCCAGCCGCGAGTAGGACGAGGCATCGGTGTTGACGGTCAGCGGCTCGACATCATGGCTGATGACTTCGACCGCCGGTTCCTGCTTGTTAATAATGTTCATACTGTTTAGTCCTATTCCGTCGCTGCCTGTTGCGCCGCCTGCGCGGCGGCCTGTTGCTGCGCTACGCGCAGGGCATCTTCCTGCGTGTTGCGCTGGGCTGCCTGTTGTGCGGCTGCCTGTTGCTGCGCCTGCTGGTTGGCCAGCGCCTGCTTCTGGTTCGCTTCATGCAAGGCCGCCAGCACCTGGTTAGTCGGGCCGAACGTGGCCACCGAACCTTCGCGCAGCATCAGCAGCTTGGTGGTCGCGCCGATGATGCTGGTGCGGTGGGTGATCAGCACGATGGTCTTGCCGCGTGCGCGCAGATCGTTGATCGCTTGCAGCAGCGCCGCCTCGCCGATGTCGTCGAGGTTGGAGTTCGGCTCGTCGAGCACCAGGAACGACGGGTCGCCGTACATGGCGCGGGCCAGGCCCAGACGCTGGCGCTGGCCGCCGGACAAGCCGGCGCCGCCGTCGCCCAGCATCGTGTCGTAACCTTTCGGGAAATGCAGGATCAGTTCATGGATGCCGGCGCGCTGGGCGGCCTGCACCACTTTTTCAGGATCGACGTCGCCGAAGCGGGCGATGTTTTCGCTGATGGTGCCGCCGAACAGTTCGATGTCCTGCGGCAGATAACCGATATTCGGACCCAGCTCAGCCTTGTTCCAGCTGTAGATGTCGGCATTGTCCAGGCGGACCTTGCCCAGGCCGGCAGGCCACACGCCGACCAGCAGGCGCGCCAGCGTGGACTTGCCGGAACCGCTGGAACCGATGACGCCCAGCACCTCGCCAGGCTGGATGGCGAAGCTCACGCCGTGCAGCACCGGCACCTGGGTGCCCGGCACCACGGCCGTCACCGACTCCACCGACAACGCGCCTTTCGGCTTGGGCAATTCCATGCCGGCCGAGCGCGCGGGGTTGGCGTCCAGCAGCGCGTTCAGGCGTTCATACGCGCTGCGGGTCGAGCTGAACGATTTCCACACGCCGATCACCTGCTGCACCGGCGCCAATGCGCGGCCCACCAGGATGGACGCGGCTATCATCATGCCCGGGGAAATCTTGTTTTCAAGGACCAGCAACGCGCCATAACCGAGCACCAGCGACTGCAGCGACAATTGCACGAACTTGGTCACGGCGCCGATGATGCCGGCCTTTTCGCTGGCCTCGGCCTGCAGATGCAGGAACTTGCCATGCAGCTTGTACCAGCGTCCCAGCAGGTTGGGCAGCATGCCCATCGATTCGATGACTTCGGCGTTGCGCAGGTTGTTGGTGGCCAGGTTGTTGGCGGTGATGGCCATCGAGTTGGCCTCGGCCAGCGGCTTGTGCGAGACGCGCTCGTTGACGTAGGCGCACAGCACCAGCAGCGAGGTGCCGCACAGGGCGAACAGGCCCAGCGACGGTTCGAAGACGAAGATCACGATCAGGTAGACCGGGAACCATGGCGCGTCGAAGAAGGCGAACAGCGCGTTACCGGTCAGGAACTGGCGCAGATTGGTCAGGTCGGCCAGCGCCTGGCCGGCATTGCTGCCGGCGCGCTTGAGGTTTTGCTCGAAGGCGGCGGTGTAGACGCGCTTGTTCAGCGTCATGTCGAAATGCGCGCCCACGCGCACCAGCACGAAGCTGCGTATCAGTTCCAGCGTGCCGACGAAGGCATAGGCGCCCAATATCATCAGCGACAGCATCAGCAGCGTGATCTCGTTGCGGCTGCCGAGCACGCGGTCATAGACCTGCAGCATGTACAGCGATGGCGCCAGCATCAGCAGATTGCTGATGGCACTGAACGTCCCTACCGTCACGAAGGTGCTCTTGAAAGTGCGCAGGACTTCCGCCACTTCGCTTTTTTTATCAGTCAGATTCTTTTTCATGTCGTTTCGTGCAGAGCACGACCTATTTCCGTAGTTCGAGTCAGTCAGCCGCTCAATGCTGGACCGCAAAGCATGGGCCGAGGCAAGTGCGTAGACCTGCATCACCGAAGGTTGCAGAGATTATCCCTGAATTCCCCTCGAAAATGTGATTTGCATCACAAAATTTACAAAAAATTGGCGCAGGGAAGCAAAATTAGCTACAGAAATTTCCACTATGGAAACAAAAAGACTGAGATTGGGGAAATAATGTAGCACACCAGCGACAGCGTCCGCGCCCCCGACAACCGAGCGGCACGGACGAAAAAAAACCCGCCTCCGGAGAGGCGGGTTTTCGTTCAGCTTAGTTCAGCATGAACAAGGCCCGGGGGCCTTGCTCAGGACTGGAATTAACCGAAGATCAGCAGGGTGTCTGCCGAGTTGCTGTACGAACCGACGTTCGACAGGTCAACTGCGCCAACGATCTTGACGATGTTGTCGGTGCCGTTGGTGAACGTGGTGGTCGACGCGCTGCGGTGTTCAACAACGTAGGTGTCGCCGCCGAACTGGAACCAGCCAGCATCGTTCTGCACGGAGTCGTGGATCACCTTGTTCACCAAGTCTTGGAAGACTGCGGTGCTGCCGGTGGACACAACTGCTGCCACGAACTTCGCGTTGGAAGCCGAGATCTTCAGGATGTCGCCTTTGCTGAAGTCGGTGATGGTAGCGTAGTCGTTGACGGTAGCAACCACGTTGGCGCCCGACACGTCGAAGGTGTCGTTGCCAGCACCGCCGGTCAGGGTAACGCCGTTGGCATAGACGCTGCCACCGTTGTTGCCGCCGATTTTCAGCGTATCGTTACCAGCGCCACCGATCAGGATGTCGCCAGTGTGGTTAGCGGTCAGAACGTCAGCACCAGCGCCACCTTTGATGGTCGCAGCTACGGTAGCCGTGGTCAGGGTGCCAGCGGTCAGCGCCAGGGTCAGAGCCGAACCGTCGATCGAGGTAACAACGTTCGAGGTGTGGGTAACGATGCCGCCTGCGTCGCCGGTCAGCACCAGCGACTTCAGGCTGGTGTCGCCGATCGTCACGGTGTGAACCGCGGTGATCTTCGAAGCTGCGGTGTCGGTGTCGTCCAGTTCAACTTTAACGGTCTCAACGCCAGCAGCAGCGATGGTGCCCACGTTGATGCCAGCCGAGTTGGTGATCTTCGCGTTCAGCACGTCAGCGGTGCCGGTTGCGTCGGTCATGGTCACGGTGACACCCGAACCAGCAGCGTTCAGTTCCACGGTGCCGTTGTTGGCCATGTGGCTCAGGGTCAGAGCGATGCCGCCAACTGGGTTGGTGCCGTCGACTTGAACAACACCGCCGAAGGTCGCGCCGGTTGCTGCTGGATCAGTAACAACGATCGCACCAACGTTACCAGCCGAAGCCAGGTATTTCACGGTGACGGTATCGGTAGCTGCATCGTAGGTCACGGTGTCAACGGTTGCGTTGCCAGCCTTGATCGCGGTTTGAGCAGCAGCGATTGCAGCACCAACTGCGTCAACCGACATGCCGGCGGTCAGCGCAACGTTCACGCCACCAACGGTCATGTTGCCAGCGTTCGAATCGAAGGCCACTGCGTTGTCGGTCGGAGCTGCGAAGGTAGCGCCGGTCGCGCCTGCACCGAACGCTGCACCAGCTGCAACGTTACCCGAAGCAACTTTATAGACGATCGATACGGTGTCGGTGCCGGCGTTGTAGGTAACATCAGCCACGGTAGCGTCAGCAGCCAGGATGGCAGCTTTAGAAGCAACGATAGCAGCACCGATCTGGTCGATGGTTTCAGTACCAGCCAGTGCAATGGTAGCGCCGTTGACGGTGATATTGCCAGCGCCGCTTGCGGCGCCAGTGATCACAACGGTTTGCTGTTCTGCAACAGCAGCGCCGGTACCAGCGGTCACGGTGAAGGTCTGGGTTTCAGCAGTACCGTTACCACCGTTGGCGGAAATCACGTAGCTGATGCCGTCCACGTTGGTCAGGTCAACGGTTTTGGTTGCGCCCGAAGCCACTGCACCGATGCTAACTTTCTGGAAGTTCGAGATAGCAGCATTGAACGAGCTGTTCGCGGTCAGGGTCTCTGCGTCAGCAGCGGCCAGTACCAGCGTGTTGGTGCCCGTGCCGCCGTCGATCTTACCGTCAACGGTAGGAACGTTGGTGCCGGTGAAGGTCAGGGTGTCGTCGCCAGCGCCCAGGTTGACAGCTTTGGTGATGGCAGCCGAAGCGACCAGGGTCACTTTGTCTACGCCGGCGCCGCCGGTGTAGGTGGCCTTGGTGCCGTCGATCGAAGCGGTCACGGTGCCGGTGGTGCCGGAGGTGTCAACCGATTTCAGGGTGCCCGAAGCGGTGTTGGCCAGGTTCAGGCCAGCGGTGCCTTTAACAACAACCGATTCCAGAGCGCCGAAGGTGCTGCCGGTCAGGTTGGCCGATCCGGCGCCGTCAACTACCAGTGCCTTGGCACCGGTAGCGGTCAGGCCGAAGATCGAGCCGCTGGCAACGTGCAGGTTGATGTTTTCGTACACGTTGGTCTGCACGGTCGCGCCGGTGTCCAGAGCGTCAACGGTCAGGCTCAGGGTTTTCTGCACGGTGTTGGTGACAACCAGGTCGGTGGCAGCGTTAGCCAGGCTCAGGGAGGTCAGTGCGTCCGATGCGACGGTCGACGAAGCGCCGTAGCCGCTCAGTACAACGGTAGCGATCTTGTCGGTCGCGCCGGTGTCCTGGATTGCGACCGCGCCGCCAGCAACGCCAGCAACGCCAGCATCGTAGTCAACGTTGGTGTGGCCAGCAACGGTAGCGCCAGCGGTAGGCTGCACCAGGGTTGCCGAGCCGCTGCCTTGAGCAACGGTTGGGCTCAGAGCCGAAGCAGCTGCGGTAGCAGCGGTTTTGGCGGTGAAGGTCAGGGTTGCGCCGCTAGCTGCACCCGAGGTCCAGTCAGCTGCGAAGGTGCCGGTGTACGAACCATTGGCAACTTTGCCAGCGCCTTGAACTGCCGAAGCGGACAGGCTGGCGAAAGCGGTAGCAACTTCAGCGCCGGTCAGGTCTTTCAGCGCGGTGAAGGTCAGGCCGGCAACGGTAACGGTTTGGCCTTGCAGCAGTACGCCGAAGGTGTAGGTGGCAGCTTGCTTAACGCCAGCATCAGCAGCGGTGCCGGTGTTAGCAGTCACAGCAGCGTCCTGCTTCACGGTGACGGTGGTGGCAGTGCCAGCGCCGTCGATGTTGACTGCACCTTGGGTAACGGTGGTTACGCCAGCGACGTCAGCAGCAGCAGCAGCGGTCGAGCCGTAGGCCGACTGGTTCACTTCAATCGAGGTGCCGCCTTTGACGGTGATGACGCCCAGCGGTTGGCTAGCGCCCAGAGCTGCATCGTAGTCTGCGCCGGTGACGTTGACTTTGATCGCGCCGGTCGCCACTTGGGTGCCGTTGCCGATGTCGATGGTGTTGGTGGTGGTGGCGCCGGTGGTGGTGACGGTGACGTTAGCGCCGCCGGTCACAACGACGTCGTTGGTGGCAACTTTAGCCACGGTGATGGTGATGTCGCCTTTGGTGTCTTCAGCAGCGGTACCGATGGTGCCCGAAGTCACATTAGCGCCCGAAGCGGAGATCACTTGCGATTTGCCGCCGTCAATGTTCAGAACACCGGTGGTGCCCGAAACGTTCACAGCTGCGGTGCTGGAAGCCAGCAGGCTAACAGCTTTACCTTGAGTAACGTTCACGGTCGAAACCGACCATGCCGATACATCGGCGGTCAGATCAACGCCGGCGCGGATGTTAGCCGTTTCAACATTGGTCACGCCAACGGTAGGCAGGCTGGTCACAGCGGTGCCAGCAACGCCAACGCCGTTCAGGATGTTCAGGTTCAGGACGTCGTTGCCGGCTTTGCCGTCGATGGTGTCCAGGCCGGTGAAGGTGCTGGTGACAGCGCCGGTGGTGCCGTCGATCACAGCGGTGATCAGGTCGTTGCCAGCGGTGCCGACGAAGGTGTCAACGCCGGTGGTCAGCTTGCCTTCGACGGTGTTCTGGTGGCCCAGGTTGTCGATGGTGGCGGTCACGGTAGCGTGGAACGCGGCCACGGTGGTGGTGTCGGTCACTTGGGTCAGCATTGCTTTGGCATCGGCAGCAGCGACGTCGCCCGAGAAGGCGATAACTTTAGCGATGGTGTCCAGCGAAGCGGTGAAGTCCGTAGCGATGGCGTTGACGTTGGCAACCAGGGCCGCATCTTTCAGGCCTTGTGGCGAGGTGTTGCTCAGAGCGCCTTCGGTGATGGCCAGGGCTGCGTTTTCACGGCTCAAGGCGCCGGATTCGATGGCGTTGATCCAGAAGTTACCGCCTTCGTCAGCGTTGCGGTGCAGAACGTTGTTGTAAACGTCGTTGACGAACTTCATGATCGACAGGTGGTCGCCGCTTGGAGGCTGACCAGCTTCTGGCTTGCTGGCGAAGCTGCCAACCAGTTTGCCTACTGCCGAAGTTGGGTTAGCCTGGGAGAATGCGCTCAGGGCTGCGGTGGTGGTCAGGGCGGCATCGGTGCCAGCGCCTGGGTCAGCTGCCAGCAGCTGAGCCGAGAAATTGGTCAGCGCGCCTGGGTCGGCAGGACGGCCAAAGTAGGAAATGTACAGTTGCTGTACGACTTTATTGTAATCAGTTGCCGCCATGATAGTAGTTCCTTAAAAAGTTTGGTTTAAACCAGAAATTCTGCGGCTCAGAGCATACAGCGCCGTATCACACTGAGCCCTATTTGCAGAAGGTGGGAGTATATTGCCATACCAAGGGACAATTGTTGTGACGGGCATCACAAAACAAATGTTTTTCTTCCGACTTTGCAACTAGTTGTAAATTATTTGGGCGTTATTTATGCAAGATCTATAAATATACACAAATAATCACATTACTTTTGCGCTATCAGCCCCATCCGGGCGCCTTTATATCACAGGCGGCGGGTATACACAAAAATGGGTAATGCTGCTTGTGCAACATTACCCATTTCTTTCATCCAACTACGAAAACAGTCCGCTCAACGGCTCCACTTGGTGGCGCCGTTGACATTGACTATCGTGGACCGGTACTGGAATAAATAAGCCGCCTCTTCCACATTGGCGCCACCCAGATATCCTTTGATGCGCGTATCGCTGATCGCATTGGGATTGACCAGCTCACCGTTGCGGTTGATATTGCCGGCACTACTGATCGGCACGCGCATATTGTCGCCGACCACGCTCAGGTTGGTCTTGAACGTGCGCGTGGCGAAATCGACGTCCAGCGTGCCGCTCTCCACCGCCGCCTGCACCCAGTTCCCGCCCGCACGCTGCAGCACCGCGTCGCTGCCGGCCAGCACGAACGAGGCCGTACCTTCGCGCGGCGCCACAAACGCGCTCGATTTCAGGCGGGAGATCTGATACGGCCCCAGCACCATCTCAATTTCATAAGCGCCACTATTCAATTTGGCCTGCACCGCGGCATTGGTGGTTCCGCCGGCAATCGCCTCGTAGCGGCCCCAGATCACTTCCTCCGGTCCGCGCACCAGCACCGGCGGCAGCACCGGCGGCGCGACCGGCACCACCGGCGGGACCGCCACTTCCGGTTTCTGGTCCACCAGCGGCGGCACCGGCGTGCCGCCGCCCGGCGTCACATTGGCCTGGGTAATCTGCTTGCTATTATTTAGTACGTTGCTGGACTTTTGCGCGTCGAGATTGACGTCGGAGCTCAGGCTGCTGCCGCCGACCTTGCCGACCGGTTCATCCGGACGCGCAGGCGCGCCCTGGTCGGCCGGCGACATTACCGGGCTGCGCAGCAGTTGCGGCGTGCTCTGGCCGCGCTGCACCTGCAGCATCAGCCCGGCCTGGCCGGCGAACAGTTCGCGGCTGACGCCACCCTCGCAGGGGCCGCCGCCTTCGGGGCCGCAGGCGCCGGCAAAGCCGCTGACCACCACGCCGCCGGACATCACCGTCACGCGCGAGGTCTGCTGGTCGGTGTAGACGACAAAGTCGGTGCCGCGCACGCCAATCGCCGCGACCGGCGTATTGAAGCGGAAGTTCTGCCGCGCCTGTTTGACGCCGACCCCGGAAATGCTGCGCGCCACGCCCTGCAGCAACTCCAGCTTGACGCGGGTGTTGGCCGGGTTTTGCGTATCGATATGGTAGGCGACGATGCGCGCCTTGCTGTTCGGGCGCAGCACCAGGAAGCCCTGGTCGACGGTCTTGACATAGACATAGCCGTCGGCGCCGGTGCTCAATTCATCCCCCTCCTGGACGGCGGCGTCGAGCACGAGCGGACGCGCGGCGACACTGACCTGTCCAGTGACGAACACGACCTTCCCGGCTTCGCCGGCCCAGGCTCCGGAAGCCAGCATCCCCAGCCCCAGCAGCGTGGCAGCAACGATGGTGTGAAATTGATTGCGCATAATAAGTTTCTCCCTCAGCCTACATTGTCCGCTATCCTCCCCCAAAGTATGTGACTGGGGTCACATTCTTTCAATTGGATACAATTGACCGGCGGCGGCCGCACACCACGCATCAAAGCCGACGAAAAAGATGCATAAAAGTTAATTTTGCACTATTCCATCCCAGCGCAAGCCGTTATACTGGGCGACTATTTTATATCTGCAACTATTTTTGTGTGGCCTGCCTGTCACCGCACCCACCTGGATCACCGCTCACCTTGGCCATCCGCTCTTCCTTCCCCGCCGTCGCGCGCAGCTGCATCGCCGCGGCGGCGCTGCTGATCACCGCCTGGGTCCAATGGGACCACGACGGCGCCTCGCAGCGGCTGGACAACTGGCTGCGCGACCGCTACACGCTGATGCGCGCCAGTCCTGTGCCGGAACAGCGCATGCTGCTGGTCGATATCGACGAAACCAGCCTGGAACGCTACCCGTGGCCGTGGCCGCGCACCCGCATGGCGGAAATGGTGGAAGCGCTGCTGGCCGACGGCGCCCGCGGCGTGGCGCTCGACATCCTGCAGGAAAAGCCGGCCGACGCCGCCGGCGACGCCCGCATGGCCATGCTGTCCCGGCACGCGCCGCTGGTGCTGGCCCAATTATTCGATTTCAGCGAGCGCGACGATCCGCTGCACAGCGGCGTGCTCTCCGGCGGCAGCCCCGGCGTGGTGGCCGGCAGCGTGCCGGCCTACGGCTACATCGCCAACCACGCCGGGCTGGCGCCGGCCAGCCACTTCGGCAATATCGGCGTCGCCCCCGACAGCGACGGCGTGCTGCGCCAGGTGCCGATGAGCACCAGCTACAACGGCCGCAGCTACCCCACGCTGTCGCGCGCGCTGTTCGACTGCTGCGCCGGCGGCCGCCCGCTGCCGCCCACCGCCACCGGCTGGGTGCGCGTGCCCTATACCCGCGCCTGGCCCGCCTATGAAGTGGCCAAGGCCGCCGACCTGCTGGACCAGCGCGTGCCGCCCGAGTTCATCCAGGGCCGGCTGGTGCTGATCGGCTCGTCCGCGCTGAGCATCGGCGACCGCGTCGCCACGCCGCTGGGCGCGCTCAGCGCCGGGCTGATGGTGCACGCCTCGATGCTGACCGGCCTGCTGGACCGCCAGGCCGGCCTGGCGCCCGCGCCCTGGCCCGGCAGCCTGATCGCCCTGCTGTTCTGCCTGGCCGTGACGCTGCTGGCCACCTACACGCTGCCGCGCCGCACCGCCGCCGTCAACATCGCGCTGCTGGCCGCCGGTTCCGCGCTGTGGCTGCCGCTGGCCTACGCCATCGCGCCGCACGACGCCGGCTTCGGCCCATCCGGTCCGCTGCTGTCCAACCTGTTCCTGCTGACGGTGGCCGTGCCCTTCCACTGGCAGCAGGCGCAGACGCGCTCGCGCCGCCTGCTCGACACGCTGCGCCAGTACGTGGCCGGCGACGTGGTCGACGAACTGTTGCGCAGCAACCTGGAGGATCCGCTGGCGCCGCGCCAGCTGGAAGTGACCACGCTGATCGCCGACATGGAGGGCTACACCACCCACGTCGAGGCGCTGCCGGTCGAAGAGGCCGCGCGCCTGACCACCGAATTCCTCGACTGCCTGACGCGCCCGGTGCTGGCGATGCGCGGCACCCTCGACAAATACACCGGCGACGGCATGGTGGCCTTCTGGGGCGCGCCGCTGCCCAACCCCGAACACGCCAACCTGGCGCTGGACGCCGCCCGCGCCATGCTGCAGGCGGTGCAGCATCTGAACACGCGCCGCGCCGCCGCCGGCCAGCCGCCGCTGCGGGTGCGCATCGGCATCGAAAGCGGGCTGGCGATGGCGGGCGACTTTGGCACCGCCATGCGCAGCATCTATACTGCGGTGGGCGACAGCGTCAACACGGCCTCAAGGCTGGAGCAGGCGGCGCGCGATTATCCGTATGACATTATCATTGGCGAAGGAACCGTGCGCCGCGCCAGCCGCCACCGTTTCCGCCAACTAGGCCAGCGCGTATTGCGCGGCAAGGAGCACCCGATTAATCTGTACACCCTTGAGGACGCGCCATGCGCGCCGTAAGCCCGCCGCTGCTGCTGTCGCTGCTGCTGGCGCTGCCATGGGGCGGCGCCGCTGCGCAGGCGGCCGCGCCGCAACGCGACATCGTGGTCGCATCGGCCGAGCCCGCAACCGGCGCCGAACCGGCCGCGTACGCGCCGGTCCAGCAGGAAGAACTGTACCTGGAGGCGATGCGCGCGCTGGCGGCCGACCAGCCCGAGCGCGCCAACGCCCTGCTGCTGCGTTTCCTGGAGGGCGAACCGCGCCATGCCGGCGCCTGGCTGGACCTGGCGTTCAGCCAGTGCACGCTGGGCCACGGCGCCGAGGCCGAACGCCTGTTCCGCGAGATCGAGACCCGCTTCAAGCCGCCGCCGGCGATCCAGGAGCTGATCGACCAGCACCGCGCGCGCGGCTGCGACACCAAGCCGTCGTGGCGGCCGCTGTGGGCGCTGTCGCTGGGGCGCGGCTACGACAACAACATCAACCAGGGCGCCAGCAGCAACCAGTTCTCCACCGGCAGCGGCAGCACGCTGACGCAATGGGAGCTGCCGCCCGACTACATGCCCAAGCCCGACTACCAGACCTCGGCCGGGGTCGATTACCTGCAACAGCTGGACGAAACCGGTTCGCTGCTGATCGCCCAGCTGCGGCTGCGGCAGAACGACAGCGTGCATGCGCAGGACTCGGGCTCGCTGCAACTGGGCTACGAACGCCCCTGGCAATGGGGCGCCTGGCGCGGCTACGGCACCGTCGCGGTCAGCGTGCTGCAGCTGGAGCGCCAGTTGTACCAGCGGCAGGAGCAGGTGCAGGTGCGCGCCTCGCCGCCCTTGAACGTGCCGGACCAGCTGCAGTGGTCGCTGCTGGCCAGCCTCAGCCATGTGCGCTATCCGACCCGCACCAAATACGATTCCAACACGCTGGAGCTGGGCACCAATTTGTACTGGCGCGACACCCGCCAAGTGACGTTCTCGCTCAGCGGCCTGCTGGACAAGGGGCAGAACGGCCGCCTGGGCGGCGACCGCCATGGCTGGTACAGCTCGCTGCAGCTGATGCAGCCGCTGCCCTACAATCTGAAGGGCGAGCTGGGCTGGACGCGCCAGGTGTGGCAAAGCAGCGATGTGTATTCGCCGGAGATCATCGACATCGTGCGCCACCAGGACACCCGCCAGTTGCGCGCCGCCGTGCTGATGCCGCTGGGCCAGCACCAAAGCCTGCAGCTGGAGTGGCGCGCGGTAAGAAATCAGGAAAACATCTCGCTGTTTCAATATAATAGCCATGCAATCCAGCTCAACTGGCGCTGGGATAATTTTTAATCAATGGTTTAATGACGACACCCGAGGAAAACGCAGCCGCCGACTCCAGCGCGCCCGCCGAGATGCCGATGGATCCGGTCATGGCGGCGCTGGAGTCGGGCCAGCTGGTCAATCTGCAGATTCACCTGCGCAAGATCCCGCTGCTGGCCAACCTGACCGAGCAGGAAATGGCGATGGTGCGCACCGACCTGCGCGTGCGCCGCTACGCCAAGCGCGAGGTGGTGCTGCAAAAAGGCGCCAGCGGCGACAGCCTGCTGTTCCTGCTGCAAGGCCAGCTGCAAGTGATCGACATCACCGAGGACGGCCGCGCGATCGGCCTGCGCATGCTGGTGCCGGGCGACTTCTTCGGCGAGATCGCCGTCATCAACGGCACCATGCGCTCGGCCTCGGTGGTGGCGACCACGCCGGTGCTGGTGGCGCTGCTGCCGCGCAACACGGCGCTGCACCTGTTCTCGCACTCGCCGTCGGTGGCCAACCAGATGCTGCGCTTCCTGGCCGCCAAGGTGCAGCGCGATTCGGAATTCCGCGCCCTGCTCAGCATCCACAACACGGCCAAGCGCATCTACAGCTTCCTCGAACTGGTCAAGGAGAAAAAGGAAGACGACGTCGAGGTGGTCGAGAACCTGCCGACCCACCAGGACATCGCCAACATGATCAACACCAGCCGCGAAACCGTGACCCGCACGCTGCTGACGCTGGTCCAGCAGGGCATCATCAAGAAAGGCACGCACCGCCTGATCATCGTCGATCCGGAGGCGCTGCAAAAACTGGCCCAGAGCTAGCCCGGACCGCGGCGTGCGGCATCGCCGGAAACATCTGGATACAAATTCCGCCGGCGCCGCCGGGCGCGACCTGAACCGGGCCGCAAGCCCCGCCGCCACTGGCGCGCCGCCCCGTCGGGCGGGTCCGGACGCACGGGGCGCCATGCTATAATCCGCCGCTTTGCCACCCGGCCCGCGCGCCACCGCCCCATGACGAAAATCACCTGCCCGCTCCACCGCCGCGCCCCGCGCCGGACCACCAGCCAGAGCGGAGTGGCACGATGATTTCGCGCGCCATGTTCAGCGGCCTGTGGCGCTACCGCGGCTTCGTGCTGGGCAGCGTGCAGCGCGAGTTCCAGTCGCGCTACCGCAACTCCCTGCTGGGCGCCACCTGGACCATCCTCAACCCGCTGGCCATGATCGTGGTCTACACTGTGATCTTCTCGCAGGTGATGGGCAGCCGCCTGCAGGGCAGCAACGCCACCTTCGCCTACAGCATCTACCTGTGCGCCGGCGCCCTGACCTGGGGCCTGTTCGCCGAGATCACCGGGCGCAGCCAGTCGGTCTTCATCGACCACGCCAACCTGATCAAGAAACTGCAGTTCCCGCGCATCTGCCTGCCCATCATCGTGGTGCTCAACGCGCTGGTCAACTTCGCCATCATCTTCGGCCTGTTCACCGCCTTCCTGGTGATCTCCGGCAGCTTCCCCGGCTGGGTCTACTTCGCCGTGTTCCCGGTGCTGCTGCTGCAGATCGCTTTCGCGATCGGCCTGGGCATGGTGCTCGGCGTGCTCAATGTCTTCTTCCGCGACGTCGGCCAGTTCTTCAGCATCGTGCTGCAGTTCTGGTTCTGGTTCACCCCCATCGTCTACCCGGCCAGCACGCTGCCGGCGCCGGTGCGCGAACTGCTGGTGTGGAACCCGATGGCGGCCGTGATCGGCGCCTACCAGCAAATCCTGGTCAACGGCCAGCTGCCGCACTGGGGCAGCCTGCTGCCGGTGGCCATCGCCGGCCTGCTGTGCTGCGTGCTGGGATTGCAGCTGTTCCGCAAGCGCGCCGGCGAGATGGTCGATGAACTGTAAGCGCCACACCGAAAGCACATCATGGGCAGCATAAGCGTCAAACAACTGGGCAAGGCCTACAAACAATACGGCAACCGCTGGGGCCGCCTGGCGGAATGGGTGTTGCCGTCGCTGGGCCTGCGCCACCGCCTCAAGTGGGTGATCCAGGACATCAACTTCCAGCTGGCGCCGGGCGAGGCGGTCGGCATCATCGGCGTCAACGGCGCCGGCAAGAGCACGCTGCTCAAGCTGATCACCGGCACCGCCCAGCCCACCACCGGCAGCGTCCACATCACCGGCCGCGTGGCGGCCTTGCTGGAACTGGGCATGGGCTTCCATCCCGAATTCAGCGGCCGCCAGAACGCCTACATGGCGGGCCAGCTGCTGGGCCTGACCGTCGAGGAAATCAGCGCGCTGATGCCGGAGATCGAAGCCTTCGCCGACATCGGCGACTACATCGACCAGCCGGTGCGCGTGTACTCGTCCGGCATGCAGATGCGGCTGGCCTTCAGCGTGGCGACCGTGCGCCGCCCGGACGTGCTGATCGTCGACGAGGCGCTGTCGGTCGGCGACGCCTGGTTCCAGCACAAGAGCTTCGAGCGCATCCGCGAATTCCGCAAGCTCGGCACCACGCTGCTGATCGTCAGCCACGACCGCGCCGCGATCCAGTCGATCTGCGACCGCGCGCTGCTGCTCGACCGCGGCCGCCTGGCCTTCCAGGGCCGGCCGGAAGAAGTGATGGACTACTACAACGCCCTGATCGCCGAGCGCGACGGCGTCAACATCGAACAGAGCACCGGCGCCGACGGCCGCACCCAGACCAGCTCCGGCAACGGCAAGGCCACCGTCACCGCCATCAGCCTGGAGGGCGCCGACGGCGCGCCGATGGAGGTGGTCAACGTCGGCGTGCCGGTCACGCTGCGCATCAAGGTGCAGGTGCGCGAGGACCTGCCGCGCCTGGTGCTCGGCTACATGATCAAGGACCGCCTGGGCCAGCAGATCTACGGCACCAACACCCACCACATGGAGCAGCCGCTGACCGATCTGCGCGCCGGCGAACAGATCGAGTATTGCTTCCGCTTCCCGCTCAACCTCGGCCCGGGCAGCTACTCGGTGACGACCGCGCTGACCAGCAGCGAAACCCATCTGGCCGACAACTACGAGTGGCGCGACCTGGCGCTGCTGTTTATCGTCATGAACATGAACCGTAAAGAATTCGTCGGCACCAGCTGGATGGAACCGGCGATCGAGATCGCCCGATGAGCGCCGGCTTCTACCGCGCCTTCGAGGACCGCTACCGCGGCTCGCGCGAGCTGATCAAGCAGCGCCTGCGCGCCTACGAACCCTTCTTCGGCCCGCTGCGCACGCTGCAGGCCCCGCCCGCCGCGCTCGACCTCGGCTGCGGCCGCGGCGAATGGCTGGAGCTGCTGGGCGAACAGGGCTTCCGCGCCCACGGCGTCGACCTCGACGACGGCATGCTGGCGGCCTGCCGCGAACGCGGCCTCGACGTCGAACTGGGCGACGCCATCGCCTGCCTGCGCGCGCTGCCGGACAACAGCCTGGCCGTGGTGTCGGCCTTCCACCTGGTCGAGCACATCCCGTTCGAGCTGCTGCAAACGCTGGTGGCGGAAAGCCGCCGCGTGCTGCTGCCGGGCGGCCTGCTGATCATGGAAACGCCGAACCCGGAAAACCTGGTGGTCGGCGCCTCCAGCTTCTACCTCGACCCCACCCACCTGCGGCCGATACCGCCGCAGCTGCTGGCCTTCGTCACCGAGTTCGGCGGCTTCGGCCGCCACAAGGTGGTGCGCCTGCAGGAGGAAGCCGGCCTGCGCGGCGACACGCCGATCGCCCTGATCAACGTGCTCGACGGCGTCAGCCCGGACTACGCGGTGGTCGCGCAAAAGGATGGCGGGGCCGCCGTGCTGGCGCCGTTCGAAACCGCCTTCGACGCCGGCTACGGCCTGGCGCTGGGCCAGCTGGCGCAGCGCTTCGAGCAGCGCCTGGCCGGCCGCGACGACGCCCTGCGCGCCGCGCTGGCGCAGCTGGAACAGCACACCATCGACAGCAAGCTGCGCCTGGCCGGCGCCGAATCCGGCCTGCAGGGCGTGACCCGCCTGAGCCAGGCCAACGCCGCCCGCAGCGAGGAGCTGGCGCACGCGCTGGCCGAGCTCAGCAACCGCGTGCACGCCACCGAGGTGGCGCAGGCGCAGGCCGAGGAAGCGCGCCGGCAGATCGCCGCGCTGCTGGCCAGCAGCTCGTGGCGCATCACCGCGCCGTGGCGCATGGTCGGCGGCTGGGCGCATGCGGCGCGCGCCGCGCTGCGCGCGCGCGCCAAGGCCGCGCTGCTGGGCGCCGCCCGCACGCTGCAACGCTGGCCGCGCGTCAAGCGCCTGCTGCGCCCGCTGCTGCTGCGCATGCCGGGCATGAGCCGTATCCACCAGGCCAGCATCGCCGCCAGCCAGGCCATGCCGCCGGAAGCCCAGGCGCCGCTGGGCGACATGTCGCCGCGCGCGCAGCGCGTCTACCGCGATCTACAATCCGCGCTCAAGAAGACAAGGAAACATTGATGCGTATCGTCATCGATTTGCAGGGAGCCCAATCCGAAAGCCGCTTCCGCGGCATCGGCCGCTATTCGCTGGCGCTGGCGCTGGGCGTGGCGCGCAACGCCGGGCCGCATGAAGTCTGGCTGTTGCTCAACGGCGCGCTGGCCGACGCCATCGCCGACCTGCGCAGCGCCTTCGCCGGCCTGGTGCCGCCCGAGCGCGTCTGCGTGTTCGAGGTGCCGGTGCCGCTGGCCGAGCTGCACACCGACAACAGCGCCCGCACCCGCGCCGCCGAGCTGCTGCGCGAGCACGCGATCGCCCAGCTGCGGCCGGACGCGGTGCTCGTCACCAGCCTGTTCGAAGGCTATGTCGACGACGCCGTGGTGTCGGTCGGCAGCTTCGCCGGCGCCGAGCGCACCGCCGTGGTGCTGTACGACCTGATCCCCTTCCTCAATCCGGACGCCTACCTCGCCACGCCGGCCCAGCGCCAGTACTACGACCGCAAGATCGCCTCGCTGCGCCGCGCCGGCCTGCTGCTGGCGATCTCCGACTACTCGCGCCAGGAAGCCATCGATGCGCTGCAACTGGCGCCGGCACAGGTGGTGTCGATTTCCACCGCGGTCGACGACAGCTTCCACCCGGCCGCGCCGGACGCCCGGCGCTGGAGCGAGCTGCGCAGCCGCTTCGGCCTGACGCGGGCGATGCTGATGTACGCGCCCGGCGGCTTCGACGCCCGCAAGAACATCGACGGCCTGATCACCGCCTACAGCCTGCTGCCGCAGGCGGTGCGGGCCGGCCACCAGCTGCTGATCGCCAGCAAGCTGGGCCAGCACGACCACGAGCAGCTGCTGGCGCACGCGGCACGCGCCGGCATCGCCGCCGGCGAGCTGGTGCTGACCGGCTACGTCAGCGACGCCGACTTGATCGAGCTGTACCGCAATGCCGCGCTGTTCGTGTTCCCGTCGCGCCACGAAGGCTTCGGCCTGCCGGCGCTGGAGGCCATGGCCTGCGGCGCGCTGGTGATCGGCGCCGACAACACCAGCATCCCGGAAGTGATCGGCTGCGACGAGGCGATGTTCAACGCCGACGACCCGGCCGCCATCGCCGCCAAGATCGCCGAGGTGCTGACCGACGCCGGCCTGCAACAGCGCCTGCGCGAGCACGGCCGCCAGCAAGCGAAGCGCTTCTCGTGGGACGTGACGGCGCAGCGCACCGTGCGCGCGCTGGAGGCGTGGCGCAGCCAGGCCGGCCCGGCCGATGCCGTGGCGGCTGCGGCCAAGCCGGCGCGCAAGCCGAAGCTGGCCTTCGTCTCGCCGCTGCCGCCCGAGCGCACCGGCATCGCCGACTACGCCGCGCAGCTGCTGCCGGCCATGCTGGACCATTTCGACATCGAACTGGTGCTGCAACAGGACAAGCTGACGCTGGCGCCGGAACTGGCCGCGCTGCCGCAACGCAGCGTCGCCTGGTTCGACCAGCACGCGGACGAGTACGACCAGATCCTCTACCAGTTCGGCAACAGCCCCTTCCACAGCCACATGTTCGGCCTGCTGCGCCGCCATCCCGGCGTGGTGGTGCTGCACGACTTCTTCCTCAGCGGCGTGCTGGCCTACGAGCAGCGCACCGGCAACATGCCGGGCGTGTGGTCGCAGGCGCTGTTCGACAGCCACGGCTACCCTGCCCTGCTGGCCGGCCAGAACCCCGACAACGCCGAGGCGATGCGCGTCTATCCGTGCAACCTGGCGGTGCTGCAGGACGCCACCCGCGTCATCGTCCATTCCGAGCACGCCCGCAGCCTGGCGCGCCAGTGGTACGGCGCGCAGGCGGCGGCCAACTGGAACGTGGTGCCGCTGCCGCGCGCGCTGCCGGCGCAGCAGGACCGCGCCGCCGCCCGCCAGGCGCTGGGCGTCGCCGACGACGCGCTGCTGGTGTGCAGCTTCGGCTTCATCGCGCCGACCAAGCTGACGCTGGAACTGATCCAGGCCTGGCTGGCCTCGCGCCTGCACGCCGACCCGCGCTGCGTCCTGGTGCTGGTGGGCGAGAACCACGGCGGCGACTACGGCGCCGACGTGGCGGCCGCGATCGCCGGCCACGAGCGCATCCGCATCGCCGGCTGGACCGACGAAGCCGTCTACCGCCAGTATCTGCAAGCGGCCGACATCGGCGTGCAATTGCGCAGCGTATCGCGCGGCGAGACTTCTGCCGCCGTGCTCGACTGCATGAACTACGGCCTGGCCACCATCGTCAACGCCAACGGCTCGATGGCGGCGCTGCCGGGCCACACGGTGTGGCAACTGGCCGACCACTTCGAGCTGCCGGCGCTGACCGCCGCGCTGGACGGGCTGCGCGACGACGCCGGCCGCCGCCAGGCGCTGGGCGCCGCCGCCGCGCACCTGCTGCACACCGCGCACAGCCCGTCGCAATGCGCGCAGCTGTACGCCGACGCGATGGCCGCAGCCGCCGTCGACGCCCGCAGCGACCGCCCGGCGCTGCTGCGCGCATTGGCCGCGCGCGACGACCTGCCCGGCGACGAAGCCTCGCTGCAACAGCTGGCCGCCGCCATCGCCCGCGCGCCGGACGCGACACAGCCGCGCCAGCTGCTGGTCGACGTCACCGCCATCGCCCGCCACGATTTGAAGACCGGCATCGAACGCGTGGTGCGCACCCAGGCGGCCGAGCTGCTGCGCGCACCGCTGCCGGGCTGGCGCGTGGAGCCGGTGTACCTGAGCGATGAAGGCGGCCGCTGGCATTACCGCTACGCGCGCCGCTACACGGCGCAGCTGCTGGGCATCAAGGCCGAGCTGCACGACAGCGCGGCCGACGCCAGCGCCGGCGACGTGTTCTACAGCGCCGACTACACGCCGGGCGCGGTGCTTGCCGCCGCCCAGGCCGGGCTGTACGCGCACTGGCGCGCGCGCGGCGTGCAGGTCAACTTCCTGGTGCACGACCTGCTGCCGGTGCTGCGGCCGGAATTCTTCCCGTCCGGCGCCGACCAGGGCCATGGCGCCTGGCTGCGCTGCATCGCCGCCGAGGCCGACCGCATCATCTGCATCTCCGACGCGGTGCGCCAGGAGCTGCACCTGTGGCTGCGACAGCAGGACGCCGAGGCCCCCCTGCCGCAGCTGGCGGTGCTGCACCATGGGGCCGACATCGGCGCCGCCGCGCCGTCCGCATCCGCCGCGCAGAACGCCGAACTGGCGCGCTGCACCGAACTGCCAAGCTTCCTGATGGTGGGCACGATCGAGCCGCGCAAAGGCCATCTGCAAGCCCTGGATGCTTTCGAACAGCTGTGGGCCGACGGCGTGCAAGCCCATCTGGTCATCGTCGGCGCCGAGGGCTGGAAGCCGCTGCCGGCGCACGAGCGCCGCACCATACCGCAGATCGTGCAGCGCTTGCGGCAGCATCCGCAACTGGGCAAGCGCCTGTTCTGGCTGCAGGGCCTGGACGACGGCGCGCTGCAGCAGCTGTACCGCGACAGCGCCTGCCTGCTGGTGCCGAGCGAGGGCGAAGGTTTCGGCCTGCCGCTGATCGAAGCGGCCAGCCACGGGCTGCCATTGCTGGCGCGCGCGCTGCCGGTGTTCCGCGAGGTGGCGGGCGGGCATGCGCAGTATTTCGACGGCACCGACGGCGCCGCATTGGCGGAAGCCGTGCGCGCCTGGCTGGCGCTGGATGCGGAGGGCAAGGCGCCGTCATCGGCCGGCATGCCGTGGCAGACCTGGGCCGACAACGCGGCCGGACTGCTGGCCGTGCTGCGCGGAGAACGTTAACAACGCCTCACTCCCGCGCAAGCGGGGGGAGGCCGCCAGCGTTCAGGGCTTTTCGTGGAAGCGTTCCAGACCGACTTGCATGGTGCCGGTGGTGGTGCCGACGTCGTGGTACAGGATCAGCAAATCCATATTCTCGCGGTCGCGGAACAGATACTCTTTCAAGTGGCGGATCTGCTCCGTGCTCAGCTGTCCGATACTGTTGGTCGCCACCTGCTCCACATCCGAGTAATAGCGCGAATACCAGCCCGAGATTTTCGAACCGAATGAATCGGTCAGCATCACCAGCCGGCGCTTGGGCGCCTTCGGATTGTGGAAGCGCGAGATATCGTACAGCTTCTCGGCGTATTCCTTGAACTCAGGGAAGCAACGCCCGCCATAGCAGGAGTCGACGCCGGATGCGGCGAAATCGACCTCCTGTATCGGCCCCTTCAGCTCGATGCCGGCAAACAGCCCCTGGATATCGGAACCGACGCCCTCGCGCGTCACCACCGTCAGCGGCGGCGCGGCCGGCTCCAGCGCACGGCCGAAACGCGGCAGCGTCAGCTGCACTACGTCGGCCAGGCCGGCGCCGGTCCAGTGGAACCAGTGCTTGGGAAACAGCACCTGGCGCTCCTTGATCTCGCGCATCTCCCGCAACGGATAGTAAATAGCCTGCTGCGCCTCCGGACCGAAAGCGCCGGACGCCAGCCAGCCGGCCAGCGGCGTCGCGGTCGAACTGCACGCCGGCACCAGCCAGACCGGCAAATCCTGGTACACCACCACCGGCGCCGACGGCACCACCATCATCTGCGGGTGCAAGCCCATCGCATGGAAGTCGCGGAACAGGCGGCCGATGTATTCCGGCGTGCCGGGCTTGGTTTCGCCGCCCGCGCAAGCGGCCTTGACGGCGGAGAACGGCGGCACGTTGGTGCCGTGCGCGCTGAGGAAGATGCGGCCGTGGCGGCCGGACTCGACCTGGATCGACGGGAATTCGTGGAACAGGCGGTAGCGCAGGCGGTTGTGGGTTTGCAGCAGCTTGGCGCGGAAGCCGAAATTGTCATTGATCCAGGCGTCGAGCTTGGGCGGCAGCGCCAGCGCGGACGCCGAGTCGGTGGGCCGGTCCGGCAGCGAGGCCAGGACGCGGTTCTCGCCGCGGCGGTCGCTGGCCGCATGCATGCCGCCGACGATGGCGGGAATGGACAGCAGCGCGACCAGCGCGATCTTGGCCGCGTGCCGGCGCAGCGGGCCGGATGGGTGGGCAGACGTCATCATCAGAAACGGAAGTAAATAAACGGGTTGTAGGTGCCGGCGGCCATGTTCAGCACGCACAGCAGGAGGGCCGCGACCAGCGCCGCCGAACGCAGCGGTGGCGCCTGCAGCAGCGCGGCGGCGCGGCTGCGCAGCGTTTGCGGCGACAGGCGCACGGTGGCGATCAGCACGCCGATCGCCAGCGCCGTGGCCGACGAGGCGGTGAAGTCGATCTGCCACGCATGCGGCGCGGCCGCCTCGGCTTGCAGGCCGAACATGGTGCACAGGAAGGACAGCGCATGCGGCACGCTGTCGGCGCGGAAGAACACCCAGCCCAGCATGACCATCAGCAGCGTGTAGGCTTGTGCCACCAGCGGCGGCAGCCGCGCCAGCAGCGCGCCCAGGCCCAGGCGCTCCAGCACCAGCAGGGCGCCGTGCCACAGGCCCCAGATCACGAAGGTCCAGGCGGCGCCGTGCCACAGGCCGCACAGCAGGAACACCAAGCCCAGGTTCAAATAGGTGCGCAGCGGGCCGTGGCGGTTGCCGCCCAGCGGAATGTACAGGTAGTCGCGGAACCACGACGACAGGCTGATGTGCCAGCGCCGCCAGAATTCCGTCATCGACAGCGAGGCATACGGGCGCTGGAAGTTGGGCGGGTAGCTGAAGCCCAGCATGTGGCCGATGCCGATCGCCATGTTCGAATAGCCGCCGAAGTCGAACAGGATCTGGATGGTGTAGCAGGCGATGCCGATCCAGGCGCCGGCCGTGGTCAGCTGCGACGGGTCTTGCGCGAACAGGCGGTCGGCCGACAGCGCCACGGTATTGGCGATCAACATTTTCTGCGCCAGGCCGATGATGAACTGGCGGAAGCCCGCCCACAGGCGCGCGTTCGGCAGGTCGCGGTGTTCGATCTCGTGGGCGATCTGGCGGTAGCGCACGATGGGGCCGGCGATCAGCTGCGGGAACATGGCCTTGTACATGGCGAAGCGCCAGAAGCTGCTCTGCACTTCGATGTCGCGGCGGTACAGGTCGATCAGGTAGGAAATCCCCTGGAAGGTGAAGAAGGAGATCCCCAGCGGCAGCACCACGGCCGGCACCGTCACGCCGTGGCCGAAGGGCTGGGCCAGCTGGTTGTAGACGCCGGCGAAGAAGCCGATATATTTGTAGTACATCAGGAACGCCAGGTTGGCCAGCACGCCCAGCACCAGCATGGCCTGGCGGCGGCGTTCGCCCCGGGCGGCGTTGATCAGCCAGCCCACGCCATAGTTCAGCAGCGCCGACGCCAGCAGCAGCGGCACGAAGCGCGGCTCGCCCCACGCGTAGAACAACAGGCTGCCGATCAGCAGTACGCCGTTTTTCCACGGCAGCACGTAGTACAAGAACAGGAATAAGGGGAAAAAATAGAATAAAAACGTGGCGGAACTAAAAACCATGAATAACCTCAAAAAGACCGGCCGTGTCGCTGCAATGGCATTTATATAACGGAAGGGGGGCATCATAAACCAAAATCCCCGCCGGGCCGCCAACTAAAAACTTGCTGTAGTGAACATTATCTCAGACCTGCCGTATAATCACAGCGGCATACTTGCCTTATATGTAACTGGCTGTAACGGCACTTGCCGCGCCGATAGGCGCCGCTTACCTTATACGCCCCCCAGTCCGCGCAACATAACCACCGAAGAATATGCAGCAAACCAAAAACCCTTCCGTCGCCGTCGTCATTCCCAGCTATAAAGTGACGCGCCATATCCTCGGCGTGCTGGCGGCGATCGGCCCTGAAGTGGACCGCATCTACGTGGTCGACGACCGCTGCCCCGACCAGTCCGGCGCCTATGTGCGCGCCCATAACAGCGACCCGCGCGTGGTGGTGGTCGAGCATGCGGAGAACCAGGGCGTGGGCGGCGCCGTCATGACCGGCTACCAGGCCGCCATCGCCGACGGCGCCGACATCATGGTCAAGGTCGACGGCGACGGCCAGATGGACCCGTCGCTGATCCCGGCCTTCATCGCCCCCATCCTGGCCGGCGAGGCCGACTACACCAAGGGCAACCGCTTCTTCGACCTGGAGCAGATCGGCAGCATGCCGCCGATGCGCCTGTTCGGCAACGCCATGCTGTCGCTGCTGACCAAGCTGTCGTCCGGCTACTGGGACTTGTTCGACCCGACCAACGGCTACACCGCGATCCACCGCGACGCCGCGCGCCACCTGCCGTTCCACAAGATCAGCAAGCGCTACTTCTTCGAGACCGACATGCTGTTCCGCCTCAACACCCTGAACGCCGTGGTGCACGACGTGCCGATGGACGCGGTCTACGGCGACGAGGTCAGCAACCTGAAGATTTCCAAGATCGTCACCGAATTCATGGCCAAGCACGTGCGCAACTTCTGCAAGCGGGTGTTCTACAACTACTACCTGCGCAATATGTCGCTGGCCTCGATCGAGCTGCCGCTGGGCCTGCTGATGGTGATAGGCGGCAGCGTCTACGGCGGCCTGCACTGGATCGACTCGGCGCGCGCCGGCCTGCCGACGGCGGCCGGCACCGTCATGCTGTCGGCCATGCCCATCCTGATGGGCACGCAGCTGCTGCTGGCCTTCCTGGCCTACGACATCGCCTCGGTGCCGCGCAAGCCGCTGCAAAACCGCGGCCGGCTGCTGCGCAGCATCTTCGCCCGCAACTGAAGGCAAGGCGCGCGGCTGCACGGCCGCGCCCACTCCACCCACATTCACTCGCCCATGCGCCTACTTCACCGCCCCCTTCCCCGCCTGTCCACGTCGGCCTGGTTCCTGATCGCGCTGCTGGCCGCCTTCCTCTACTTCACCTTGCGCAACATCGGCCTGTATCCGACCGTGTTCGGCGACGAGTGGTCGTACAGCAGCTTCACCCGCCTGATGCCGTTCAAGGAAACGCTGGTGCCGTCCTATCTGTACTACACGGTGTACCGGCTGACCAACTACTGCGGCGACGGCTTTCTTGAGTGCGCGCGGCTGATCAACGCCGTGTTCTACATCGGCGCCGCGCCCTTCATCTACCTGATCGCGCGCCAGTACATGACGCGCCAGGTCGCGGCCGCGGTCGCCGTGCTGGCCCTGCTGGCGCCGACCAACAGCTACACCGCCTACTTCATGCCGGAAGCCATGTACTACTGCGGCTTCTGGCTGTTCAGCTGGAGCGTGCTGCGCGCGCAGGGCCGGGTCGATGTGCGCACCGTGGCGCTCAGTTCGGTGGTGTTGGGCCTGCTGGCCATGGTCAAGGTGCACGCGCTGTTCCTGATTCCCGGCTATGTGGTCTACCTGGCCTACGCCTGCTTCGCCCAGCGCGGTGCGGGCAGCGGCGGCAACTGGCGCTGGCTGCGCCAAGCGCTGCTGCTGGTGGCGGTGGCGCTGGTCACGGCCGCCGTGGTGCGTTTCGCGGTGGGTTATCTGTACGCCGGCCGCAACGGCCTCTACCTGCTGGGCAAATTCTATTCGAACCAGGCCCAGACGCGTCCCACCGTGGGCGTGCTGATCCAGCTGGCGCTGGGCAGCCTGCAAGGCCACCTGATGGCGCTGGTGCTGATGTTCGGCATGCCGCTGGCGTCGGCCGCGCTGCTGTGCGCCAGCCGCGTCCAGCGCCAGGGCGCCGCGCGCGGCAGCAGCACGCTGCTGGCCTACGCAGCGCTGCTGATCCCGTCGCTGGTGGCGGTGACGGCGCTGTTCACGGCGATGGTGGCCGGCGGCGGCACCGAAAGCGGCGCCCGCCTGCACATGCGCTACTACGACTTTGCCCTGCCGCTGATGCTGGTGCTGGCCGGCGCGCAGCTGACGGCGCAGCGCCCCGGCGTGGGCTGGCGCGCCCGCCTGGCGGTGGCGCTGCCGCTGCTGCTGGCGACGTGGGCGGCCAGCCATCACCTGGTTCCAGCCTTTACCCCCAACTACATCGACAGCCCTGCCCTGTACGGCATGGTGCACGACGAGGGCAACTTCGGGACGCTGACCGGCTTGGGCGTGGCGGCGCTGCTGCTGTGGATCGTCAACACGCGCCAGGCGGCGCGCTGCTTCGTCTACCTCTACACGCCGGTGGCGCTGGTCATTTCCGGCGACAACCTCAACCAATACACGCGCATGGCGCAGCGGCCGGACGCCTACGTCAAGGCCGGCATCTACGCGCACCAATACCTGACCCCGGCCGAGATCAAGCGCCTGACCATCGTCGGCGCCGACATGGGCAACCTGCTCAAGAGCCGCTTCTTCGTCGACGGCATCGACGTCAGCGCGGTGCAGCTGGCGCCTGGGCGGCCGATCGCGCTGGAATCCCTGGCGCACCAGAACGGCTGGCTGCTGGTGGTGGGCGACTATCCGCTGCCGGCGGGCGCGGTGCGCCACAGCGGCTCGCGCGAATTCACGCTGGCCCGCGTCAAGCCGCCGGCCGAGGCCGGGCTGTACCGCTTTGCCGAGGCCGAGGATGAGAGCATGCGCAGCACCGGCTTGTCGGGCATGGAAGATTGGGGCCGCTGGTCCGAAGGCGGGCAAGTCACGCTGACGTTCGCCCAGCCGCTGCCCAAGCAATTGCTGCTGCGCCTGGACGTGGCGGCCTACGGACCGAACGCCGGCATGGACTTCGACGTGACGGCCGGCGGCCAGACCGTGCCGCTGCGCGCGGACGGCTGGCACGGCGTGAAGGAACTGCGTTTCAGCACCGACGGCACGGCGCGCGTGATCACCATCAAGGTGCCGAAGCCGACCTCGCCGCAGGAACTGGGCGCCGGCGGCGACCAGCGCAAGCTGGGCATCGCCATGTACAACATGGAAACCCTGGACGCGGCCGCACCGCGCCCTTAAAAAAACGGGGGTCAAGTCTGACATTCAAAACGGGGGTCACAAAACGGGGGTCAAGTCTGACATTCGGACACGAGCTCTGCCCTAGCAGCCGCTAGGGCAGAGCTCGTGTCCGAATGTCAGACTTGACCCCCAGCTTATTTGCGCACCACGGCGCAGAACTGGTAAGGCAGGTAGTTGCGGCCGATGTAGGCCGGATACACGCGGCAGCCCGACGCCGAATCCAGCCGCAGGCCGTGGCGGCCGAGGATGGCGGCGGCGTCGCTGCGCACCGCGCTGTCGGCCGCGTCGCCCTGGCGGCGGCGCTCGGCGCGCGGCTTTTCCGCCGGGTCTTGCTGTATCGACGTCAGCAACACGTAGAACGGCCCGCTGCGCTCGGCCATCATGGCCGCCACCCGCTGGTCATACAGCGCCGAACCCGGGAAGCCCCCGCTGATCGACACAAACGCCAGCGAGGCCGGGAAGCCGGCCGTGTACCAGCCCACCGGCGCCTGCGTGGTCAGCACCAGGCTTTGCTCGGGATGGGCCAGCTCCGGCACGCTGACGCGGAAGGCCTCGCTGCTCCAGCGCGCGCGGCCCCAGTGCGGCGTCGGCAGCGCCAGCAGCACGGCCAGCAGCACCGCGCCGCCCGCCACGCGGCGGGCCGCCGGCGGCGCCAGCAGCCGATGCGCCAGCAACCACAACACCAGCGGCGCCAGCAACTCCAGCGGCACCAGGTAGCGGTAGATGCTGAACAGCGCCTGCCAGCCCAGGTAGGCCAGCACGAAGAACGCCAGCACGAAGCGCGCCTGCGGCGGCAAGCCCGCCTGCCCCGCAATGCGCGGCCGGCGCCAGGCGCGCAGCGCCGCCACGGCCAGCACGATGAAGCCCAGGTACAGCAGCGGCCACAACAGCAGCCGCATGCGGATCTCGGTGACGCGCTCCGGATGCAGCGCGAAGATCACCGGCCACAGCAGCTTCTCGGTCCAGCCCTGCGGCAGCCAGTGGGTGTCGCCGATGCCGATCGGCGCGGCCAGCGGCGAGCGGAAGATGTCGTTGAATTGCGGGTACAGCGGATTGCCGAACTCCAGCCACATGCGCCAGAACCAGTGGCCCGCCGTCAGCGCGATGCCGGACAGCACGCCGGCGCCGAACACGAAGGCGCGCGACACGGCGCGCCACCAGCCGCCCGGCAGCATCAGCAGCGCCGCGCACAGCGCCAGCGCGTAGGTGGCGTTGGTCAGCTTGAGGCCGGTGCCCGCGCCCATCACCAGGCCGGCCAGCAAGGCCAGCGCCAGGCCGCGGCCGCCGGCGCGCGCCAGCGCCTCCCAGTGGCGCAGCGCCAGCGCCAGCGCACCCAGCACGCACAGGGCGGTCAGGTTGTCGCCCATCGAATTGCCCAGCTGGCTGAAGAAGGCGCACCCCATGCAGCCGGCCAGCGCCAGCAACAGCGGCACAGACAGCGGCAGAGACAGCGGCAAACGCTGCGCGCCAGCCTGCGGCAAGTGCGCCAGCAGGCGGCGCGCGATGGCCAGCACCAGCAGCGCGTTCAGGCCGTGCAAGGCGCCCATGGCGAAGCCGGCCAGCGGCGCCGGCAGCGCGCGCAGCAGGCCGTAGTAGACCAGGTCCAGCGTCGGGTTGAAGTAGCTTTGCCACTGGCCCGGCGCCAGGTCGACGTTGAGCTTGCCGTTGAGCAGGGCGAACGGGTTGTACAGGTGGTAGTTGCGCAAGTCCCAGTTGTCGTCCTGCCCCAGCAGCAGCGACAGCACGCCGAACAGCGGCGGCAGCAGCCAGGGACGGGTTTCCAGCAGGGTCAGGCAGCGCGCCATCACGGCGGCCAGGGCGGTCAACAGGCGCGACAACTTGATCATAGGCGGTAGGTCAGCGTTGGAAGACGAGGAATTTGGCGCTCAGGAAGTTCAGCACCAGGCCGGCCAGCGTGCCGCAGCACACCGCCAGCAGCGGCGCGGCGGGCAGCAGCGGCGCGGCCGCCGGCCAGCCCGCCATCAGCGCGATGACGGCGGCCGAGACGCCGTAGTTGACGGCGCCGCCGAAGGCCATGGCGCCGACATAGCGCCACCACTGGCGCCACGGCGTGTCGGTGGCGGCGTCGAAGGTGTAGCGGCGGTTGATCTGCCACGTGACCCACACCGCCGACAGGAAGGACAGCACGCGGCCCAGGTGGAAGCCGCTGCCCAGCGCCAGCGCCAGGTACAGCACCAGCACGTCGACCGCCAGGCCGGCGACGCCGGCCACGGCAAAGCGCAGCAGCTGGATGCGGACGTGCGGCTTAAGCATGCATCAGGCGTCGGAGGCCGGCGTCGGCGCCGGCACCGCCAGGTAGGCGAAGCGCTTCTGCTCGATGCGGCCCTTGGTGACGGTGTCGAGTATCAGGCCGCAGGACAGCGACAGCACGCTCAGCATGCCCAGCCCGGTGCACAGCACGGCCGTCGGCAGGCGCGGCACCAGGCCGGTCTGCAGATAGGTGGCGACCAGCGGTTCGGCCAGCACCAGCGCCAGCAGCGCGCTGACGCCGGCGCCGATGGCGAAGAACGGCAGCGGCTTTTCGTTCTTGAACAGCTTCATGATCATCCACAGGATGCGGATGCCGTCGCGGTAGGTGTTGAGCTTGCTGACCGAGCCTTCCGGCCGCGCGCCGTAGCGGGTCGGCACCTCGGCCACCGGCATGCGCAGCTCCAGCGCGTGCACGGTCAGCTCGGTCTCGGTTTCGAAACCTGCCGCGTGCGCCGCGAAGGACTTGGCGTAGCGGCGCGAGAAGATGCGGTAGCCCGACAGCATGTCGGTGAAGGTGTTGCCGAACACCGCGGCCACGCAGCCGGTCAACAGGCGGTTGCCGAAGCGGTGGCCGAAGCGGTAGGCTTCCTGCTCGTCGGTATGGCGGGTGCCGACCAGCATGTCCAGGCCCTCGTCGAGCAGCTGGCGCACCATCTGCGGCGCCACGCTGGCGTCGTAGGTGTCGTCGCCGTCGACCATCACATAGACGTCGGCGTCGACGTCGGCGAACATGCGGCGGATCACATTGCCCTTGCCCTGCTGGCGCACGCTGCGCACGATGGCGCCGGCCGCGCGCGCCACGGCCTGGGTGTCGTCGCTGGAGTTGTTGTCGAACACGTACACCGGCACGCCGGGCAGGCAGGCGTTGAAGTCGCGTACGATGGCGGCGATCGTCAGGGCTTCGTTGTAGCACGGGACAACGACGGCGATACGGTGCTGGGGAAAGGTGTTCAATTGAGCATCGGTAAGTGTTGGTGGCGAAATTGTACAGGAGTCCGCTCGCGCCGCACACCGCTGCGGCCCCCGCTTTGCCCCCATGGCAGGCGGACGCTGCTAAAATGGCAGCCCTTCGGCGCATCGACTATCAAGGAAAACCCTGCCGCATGAAACACCTGAGCTCCCATGTATAAGCGGCTGTTCCTGCAACGCCAGTTCCTGGTATTCGTCGCCGGCGGCCTGCTGACGGCGCTGATCGACATCGGCCTGATGCAGCTGGCGCTGCGCGCCGGCCTGCCCTCGCTGACGGCGGCCAGCATCGGCTTCGTCGCCGGGCTGGCGGTCAACTACGCCTTCCACGCCCGCGTCACCTTCGCCCGCCTGAGCCAGAGCCACAGCCTGTGGCGCTACCTGGTGGTGGTGGGCGTCAACTACGGCCTGACGCTGCTGCTGGTGGCGCTGGCGCAGGCGCTGCTGGGCAATCCGCTGGCCGGCAAGCTGGTCTCGCTGCCGGTGGTGGCCGCCAACGGTTTCCTGTTGAGTAAATTCTGGGTATTCAAATGACTGCTGATACTGCCACTGCCACGCTGACCTTCGCCCCGGTGCGCTACGACGAGGCCGCGCTGGCCCAGTACGGCGCGCTGTTCGCCGCCTGCTTCCCGGACGCCAGCAAGTTCACGCCGGCCTATCTGCGCTGGCTGTACGCCGACAATCCGGACGGCGCGGCGGCCGGCTACGACGCCTGGGACGGCGAGCGCCTGGCCGCGCACTACGTCTGCGTGCCCGGCGTGGCGCGCATCGGCGGCGAGGACGTGCGCGTGCTGCTGTCGCTCAACACCGCCACCCACCCGGACTACCAGGGCAAGGGCTTGTTCACCAGGCTGGCGGCGCTGACCTACGACACCGCCCGCGAGCAGGGCTATGACGCGGTGTACGGCGTGGCCAACGCCAACAGCACGCCCGGCTTCATCCGCAAGCTGGGCTTCCAGCTGGTGCGGCCGCTGGAGGCGCGGCTGGGCTGGGGCGGCGTCGGCACGCGGCCGCACGGCCAGGGCGCGGCGGCCAGCTTCGAGCGCCAGCGCAGCCCGGCCGCGCTGGCCTGGCGCTGCGCCAATCCCGACAATCCGGTGCGCATGCGCCGGCGCGGCGCGCTGTGGCAGTTCGACGCCGCCGCGCTGAGCGTGGCGCGCGCCTACGGCGAACTGGCGCTGCCGGCCGGCGGCGGCACGCCGGACCACAACCACGTGGCCGGCGCCTGGGCGCCCGCGCGCCTGTTCCTGGGCCTGGTGCCGGACAGCGAACGCCGCTACACCGGCTATCCGTCGATCCCGCAGCGCCTGCGGCCGTCGCCGCTGAACCTGATCTACCGCTCGCTGTCCGGGCGCGTGGCCCAGCTCGACCCGGCGGCGATCCGCTTCAGCTTCCTCGACTTCGATGCCTACTAAGCCCGACGCCCCGGCCGCGCTGTTCCTGTTCGCCCACCAGGACGACGAGTACGGCGTGTTCCACACCATCGAGGACTGCCTGCGGCGCGGGCGCCGCGTGGCCTGCGCCTACCTGACCGAAGGCGCGGCCGGCAGCGGCCCGCGCCGCAACGCCGAATCGCTGGCGGTGCTGACCGCCATGGGCGTGGACGCGCGCGACATCGTCTTCGCCGGCGACCGCCTCGGCATCGTCGACGGCCAGCTGCCGCAGCACATGGACGGCGCCGGCCGCTGGCTGCACGACTGGCTGGCCGGCTACGGCCAGGTCGAACTGGTCTGCGTGACCGCCTGGGAAGGCGGCCACCACGACCATGACGCCCTGCACTTCCTGGCGGCCCACACGGCGCAGCGCCTGGGCCTGATCGCCCGGCTGCGCCAGTACTCGCTGTACAACGCGTGGCGGCGCAGGGCGCCGTGGTTCAATGTGCTGGCGCCGCTGGCGGCCAACGGCGCGGTGGAGCGCACGCCCATCGCCTGGCCGGCGCGGCTGCGCCACCTGGCGCGGCTGCTGCGCTATCCGAGCCAGTGGAAAACCTGGGTCGGCCTGTTCCCCTTCGTGCTGTGGCACTACCTGCGCCACGGCAGCCAGCAGCTGCAGCCGGTGGCGCTGGAACGGCTGGCGCAACGGCCGCACGCCGGCCCGCTGTACTACGAGCAGCGCCGCTTCTACACCTACGAGGCGATGCAGCAGGACATGGCGCGCTGGCTGGCGCGCTGAGCGCAGGTGGAATTTGGTGAGATTATTTCATTAGCAAACGGTTAGAATTGCGGCGCCCTCACAACACCGAAAGCAGTACGCCGTAATGAACCAAGAAAAAAACCTGCACTGGGTGCAGCTGTTGCGCGGCGTGGCCGCGCTGCTGGTGGTGCTGACCCACGGCAGGTATGCGCTGCTCGGCACGCCCTCCTGGCCGCTGGCCGACCAGTTGATGACGCCCGGCGCGATGGGCGTCGACCTGTTCTTTATCATCAGCGGCTTCATCATGTACTACTCGACCACCGGCAATCCCGGCGGCGCGGGCGAGGCGGCGCGCTTCCTCGTCAAGCGCTTCGCGCGCGTGTGGCCGGCGTACGCGGTGGTCACGCTGGCCTCGGTGTACGTGCTCAGCGGCGGCACCAGCTACTTCCACGTGGCCGCCAACCGGCTGGCCTTCTGGCACACGCTGGCCATGCTGCCGGCCGATCCGCACCAGCCCCCCTACTTCGGGCTGACGCTGCTGGTGGGCTGGACGCTGGAATTCGAAATGTATTTCTATCTGATCTTCGCCGCCAGCATGCTGTTCAAGCGCCTGCGCTGGTTCGTGCTGGCCTCGTGGGTGCTGCTGACGGTGATCCTGCTGCCGCTGGGCCACGCCGGCTTCGACATGAGCGTCGCCCGCGACCACGGCTTTACGGCCGGCTATATGAGCATCGTCACCAGTCCCTTCGTGCTGGAATTCCTGGCCGGCGTGCTGATCGGCTGGGCGCACCGCCAGCCGTGGCTGCGCATCCGCAGCCCGCAGCTGGCCTGGCATGCGCTGGGCCTGAGCGTGGCGTTCGCCGTGTTCGCCATCTACAGCCGCGCGGTGTGGGACCATGGCCCGACCCGCTTTGGCTGGCCGCTGGCGCTGATGGTGCTGGCGATGGCGGTCGCCAGCAAGACCGTGCAGATCCGCGCGCCCGGCCTGTGCATCTGGCTGGGCTCGATTTCCTATTCGCTCTACCTGACCCACCCGATCGCGCAGGGGCTGGAACAGCAAGCCCTGCAGATGGCCGGCCTGATCGGCCTGTGGGCCACCTGGTGGTCGGTGCTGCTGTCGCTGGTTTGCGCGCTGTCGGTGGCGGCGCTGTCGCACCACTATCTGGAGCAGGGCTTGTCCAACCAGGTCCGCAACCTGCTGCTGCGGCTGCTGACCAGGCGGACGGCGGCGGCCGCCCCGCAGCAGCCGCTGGCGCGACGGGCCTGAAAGCGCTGGCCTGTTATTCAATCTTGCTATACATTTAATCCCTCGCTTGACTATGGCTTCACACAGGGGTTTACATGGATTGTCTGGTTTGCAAACATCAAACGGCGCCGGGGCTGTCCGCCTGGCACCGCGTCTGTCCGTCCTGCCGCTACGAGAGCGCGGCGCTGCTGCCCACGATTAACGACGCCGAGGTCCATGTCCACGTGGACGAGGCCCAGCGCGAAGCCGGCCTGAAGGCCATCCGCCAGGAAAATTTCAAGACCATCGTCGGCTATGCCAGGGAACTGGCGCCGGCCGGCGCGCGCCGCCTGCTGGACGTGGGCGCCGCCCACGGCTGGTTCCTGGAAGCGGCGCGCGACGATTTCGACGTGCTGGGCATGGAGCCCGACACGGCGGTCGCGCGCAAGACCGCCGCGCGCGGCCTGCCGATCCGCAGCGGCTTCTTCCCCGATGCGCTGGAGGCGGGCGAACTGTTCGATGTGATTGTGTTCAACGATGTGATCGAGCATATCCCCGACATCGAATCGGCGCTGGCGGCCTGCCGCGAGCGGCTGACGCCGGGCGGCATCCTGATACTCAACCTGCCCAACAGCCGGGGCTTCTTCTACCGCCTGTCCAAGCTGTTCGCGCGCCTCGGCTGGCGGACGCCGTTCGAGCGGCTGTGGCAAAAGGGCTTGCCGTCGCCGCATGTGCACTATTTCGAAGCGGGGAATTTGAGCAAGCTGGTCGGCGCACAGGGACTGGAGCTGCGGCTCAAGGCCGAACTGCCCGCGGTGCGCGCCAAGAGCATGCTGGAGCGCTTGCGCTGCGCCGGCCAGGGAAGCTGGCTCAGCATCTACGCGCAATACGCCGCCGTCATGATGACGATCCCGGTATTGCGCGCCTTCCCCAGCGACATCGTGGTCTGCGTCTACCGCAAACCCTGAGCGCCGGGGGGGCCGGCTGTTACTGCTTGGGCGCGCCGCCCAGCAGGAAGGCAACCTTCTGCTTGGGCTTGGCCGCTGCCGCGCTGCCCGGCGCGGCGGTCGGTGCCGGTGCCGGCGCCTTGGCCGGCTCGTACGGCTTGAGGAACCATGGATCGACCTTCTCGCGGCGCGCGCCGTAAGCCGGTGCGCCGGGAGCGCGCGGCGACGAACGGTCGCTGCGTTCGCCACGGTCGCCGCGCTCGCCACGGCCGGCGGGCGCCGCCGGCGACGGTGCGCCACGGCCGCCCTCTTCGCGGCGCGGACGGCGTTCGCCGCGCTCGTCGCCGCCATAGCTCGGGGCCGGGTTGAAGCCGTCCAGCTCGCCGCGGCGGATGGTTTGCTTGATCAGTTTCTCGATGTCGGCCAGCAGGCGTTCATCCTTGTCCGAATAGATCGACAGCGCGTCGCCCGAGGCGCCGGCGCGGCCGGTGCGGCCGATGCGGTGCACATAGTCTTCGGCGTTGTACGGCAGGTCGTAGTTGATCACGCACGGCAGGTCGGTGATGTCGAGGCCGCGCGCGGCGACGTCGGTGGCGACCAGGATGTCGATCTCGCCCTTCTTGAACGATTCCAGCGCGGCCATGCGTTCCTGCTGCGTCTTGTCGCCGTGGATGGCGACCGCCTTCATGCCCTCCTGCTCCAGCCCCTTGGCCAGGCGCGACGCGCCGATCTTGGTGTTGGAGAAGATGATCACCTGCTTGAGCTCGCGCTGGCGCAGCAGATGCGCGGTCAGCGCGTGCTTCTGGTTTTCCGGCACCTTGTAGACCACCTGCGTGACCTTGTCGGCGGTCTGGTTGCTGCGCGCCACTTCGATCGTGACCGGGTTGGTCAGGAAGGTGTTGGCCAGCTTCTTGATCTCCGGCGAGAACGTGGCCGAGAACATCAGGTTCTGGCGCTTGGCCGGCAGCAGGTTGATGATGCGCTGCAGGTCGGGCAGGAAGCCCATGTCCAGCATGCGGTCGGCTTCGTCCATGACCAGCATCTGCACCTGGCCGAGGCTGATGTTCTTTTGCTCGACGTGGTCCAGCAGGCGGCCCGGGGTGGCGATGACGATCTCGACGCCGGCCTTCAGGATCACGGTCTGGCCCTTCATGTCCATGCCGCCGAAGACGACGGTCGAACGCAGCGGCGTGTGCTGGGCGTAGGCCTTGACGTTCTCGGCCACCTGCACCGCCAGTTCGCGGGTCGGGGTCAGGATCAGCGCGCGCACCGGGTGGCGCGCCGGCGAGGTGCTGGTGCTGGCGTGGGCCAGCAGCATCTGGATGATCGGCAGCGCGAAGCCGGCGGTCTTGCCGGTGCCGGTCTGGGCCGCGCCCATGACGTCGCGTCCCTGCAGCAGCACCGGGATGGCCTGGGCCTGGATCGGCGTCGGATGCACATAGCCCTGGTCGGTCAGCGCGCGCAGGATGTGCGGCGACAGGCCGAAATCGGCGAAGCGGACTTGGGACGGCTCGGCGGCGGCAACGACGGCCGGCGCGGCAACCGCGGCTGCGGCTTCGGCGGGTGCGGCGATAACTTCGGCGGGCGCCGGCGCGGCTGGTACGGCGGTCTCTACGGCTTCGGCGGCCACGGCTTCCGTAGCGGCGGGAGCAATAACGTTCGGGGTGATGATCTCGGTTTCGGACATAATGTGTGCGGCGGCCCTGCGGCGGGCAGCCAAGCTTTCTTCAAATAACAACATATTTGCACTGCCGGCCCTGGCTGATGGTCAACTTGGAGGAAGTGCGGAAGGACCGGCGGGGCGGCACGCGATAACAGCAGGATACAATGAGCGCCGTAAACTATACCCTAATTTCCGGCAACTGCGCTAAAAACCACTGGCTTTTATATCGAAACCATTGCATCAATGGTATGTATAATAGTTAATCTGACCAGAAATCTCCCGCCATCGGATTCCCCCCATGCTCCTGTCATCGCCGGTTGTACGCCGTTTGCTCCTGCCATTCCTGCTGCTGATCGCCCTGCTTGCCATGCTGCCGCTCGCCCCCCACGCCGACGCCGCGCCGGCGCCGTCGCTGCGCTTCAAGAAACTCGGGCCGCTGGGCGGCGACGAGCCGTCGATGCTGTCGCTGATGCAGGACCGCAAGGGCTTCGTGTGGGTCGGCACCCACACCAACGGCCTGTACCGCTACAACGGCTACCAGTCGGTCAAGTACATCAACAACCCCGGCGATCCGAACAGCCTGCCGCACGACCGCGTGTCCGCCATCTACGAGGACAAGCAGGGCCGCATCTGGGCCGGCACCCAGAACGGCCTGGCGCGCTTCAACCCGGAGAGCAACAACTTCACCTTGTTCGCGCCGCCCGGCAAGGCGCCCAAGAACCACCGCATCATCAAGAACATCATTTCCGACGGCAAGAACGGCATGTGGGTGGGCAGCTGGGGCGGCCTGCAGCACTTCGATCCGGCCAGCGGCAAGTTCACCGTCTACGCCCACGACGACGCCGATCCCGACAGCCTGGCCAGCAACGACCTGAACGCGCTGGCGCTGGACGCCAAGGGCGGCGTCTGGATCGGCACCTGGCCCGGCGGGCTGGACTACCTGGCGCCCGGCGCCACCCGCTTCCGCCACCACCAGGTCGACCCGTCGCCCAAGCCCGACGCCCGCGTCAACATCGTGCGCGCGCTGCAGTTCGACCAGAACGGCATGCTGTGGATAGGCACGGAATCGGGCGTGATACGCTGGGACGGCAAGAGCGACTGGGACACGCGCAAGGCCATCGCCTCGCCGTACAGCCGCATCACCAACTTCAACATCGACAACAAGGGCACGCTGTGGTGCACCACGCTGTCGGCCGGCCTGCTGCGCTGGAACGACGCCAACGGCGAGTTCGACCAGTTCGTGCACGCGGCCGACGACCCCTACAGCCTGCCCGGCGACAATCTGCGCGCGGTGATGCAGGACCGCGGCGGCATGCTGTGGATCGCCTCTTTCACCGACGGCATCAGCCTGGCCAACCTGTCGAGCGAAGGCTTCACCCGCCACGTGCCGTTCCGTATCGACAGCCGCTCGGCGCCGGCCAGCAACGCGCTGCTGAGCCTGTCCCGCGCGGCGGGCGGCCGCATCTGGCTGGGCGGCAACGTCGGCATGAGCTTGTACGATCCGGCCACCAGCACCGTCATCAAGAGCTACCGCGCCGACGACAAGAAGCCCGGCATGCTGAGCCACTCCATCGTCTACAGCATGTACCAGGACGACGACGGCAAGGGCCCGCTGTGGCTGGGCACGTCGAACGGCCTGAACCGTCTGGACACGCCGGACAGCCCCTTCCAGGTCATCCACTTCGGCAACACCGCCAGCGACTACATCAACGCCATCGCGCCCGGCGCCGGCGGCGTGCTGTGGCTGGCCACCGGCAACAGCCTGATCCGCTACGACACCAGGACCGACGCCCGCAAGATCTACTACAACGATCCGCAAGACCCGAGCACGCGCAGCGTCAACGGCACCTCGGCGGTGCTGGAGGACCGCGCCGGCCGCGTGTGGGCCGGTTCGGAATGGAATGGCGGCGGCCTCGACCTGCTCGACACGGCCAGCGGCAAGTTCCGCCACTACCGCCACGCGGTCAACGACAAGAACAGCCTCAGCGACGACAACATCGCCAGCCTGCACGAGGATGCGCAAGGCCGCATCTGGGTCGGCACCAGCAAGGGGCTGGACCTGGTGGTGTTCAAGCCGGACGGCACGATCAGCTTCAAATCGTATGCGGCGGCCATGCGCGCGCCCAAGATCCTCGCCATCCAGCACGACCTCGACGGCAAGATCTGGTGCAGCACCATCGCCGGCCTGTACCGGCTCGATCCGGCCAGCGGCCAGGTGGCGCGCTTCACCGCCTCGGACGGCCTGACCGAGGGCTTCACCGTCAACTCCTCGGCGATGGGCGAGAACGGCGTGCTGTACTTCGGCGGCGTGCACGGCATGACGGCGGTGACGCCGTCGGCGGTGCGCACCAGCTCGGTGCCGCCGCAGGTGGCGATCACCGACATCACCGTGTTCAACCACTCGCTGCAGGACGGCAAGCCGGGCGAGAACGTCAAGGCCGAAGGGCCGGTGACGTCGCCGACCGCGCTGACGCTGTCGGCGCAGGCGACCGTGTTCTCGCTGGAGTTCGCCGCGCTGCACTACACCGAGCCGGGCGAGAACCGCTATTCCTACCAGCTGCAAGGCTTCGACCGCGACTGGGTGGAGACCGACGCCGCCCACCGCAGCGCCAGCTACACCAACCTGAATCCGGGCCACTATGTGTTCCGCGTCAAGGCGGCCAACCACCTGGGCGTGTGGAACCCGGAACCGGCCACCTTGAACATCACCATCACGCCGCCGTTCTGGCAGCGCTGGTGGTTCCGCGCCGGCGGCGCCGCGCTGATCGTCGGCTCGCTGATGCTGGCCTACAAGATCCGCATCCAGCGCCTGACCCGCCGCGAGGCCGAGCTCAAGCAGCTGGTGGCCGCGCGCACCGGCGAGCTGGAGGAATCGAACCGCAAGCTGGCCGCGCTCAGCACCACCGACGGCCTGACCGGCGTCAGCAACCGGCGCGGCTTCGACCTGGCGCTGGAGGCGGAATGGCGGCGCGCGGCACGCACCGGCCAGACGCTGGCGCTGTCGATGCTGGACGTCGACTACTTCAAGAAATACAACGACCACTACGGCCACCTGGCCGGCGACTCGACGCTGCGCACCGTGGCCGAGCTGATCACCACGCACGGACGCCGCACCACCGACCTGGTGGCGCGCTACGGCGGCGAGGAATTCGCGCTGCTGGCGGCCGCCACCGACGCCGCCGACGCCTTCGGCATCGCCGAGGAAATCTGCGCCGAGCTGGCGCGGCGCCAGCTGCCGCACGAGCAGTCGCCGTTCGGCATCCTGACCATCAGCATCGGCGTGGCGGTGATGGTGCCGACCGAGGACAGCTCGCCCGAGCTGCTGGTGCAGATGGCCGACCGCGCGCTGTACCGCGCCAAGGAAAAGGGCCGCAACATGGCGCTGCTGGCCATGCCGCCAATGTGAGGACGGCGATGAGCGACACCGCCGCCTCCATCCCTGCCGACGATCCGCAGCCGCAAGCGCCGCAGCCGCCGCAACCGGGCGACTGCTGCCACAGCGGCTGCGCCTTCTGCGTCGAAGACATGTACCAGGATGAACTGGATCGCTACCGCGCCGCACTGAAGGCGTGGCGGGAGCGCCATCCCGGGCGTGGATGATAGGATAGTCAAAACACTACACGGAGGCAGACGATGACACGAGTTCGCGTTGAAGGCTTCACCATCTCGCTCGATGGATACGGCGCAGGTCCGGACCAGGACATCAACCACCCGCTCGGCGTGGGCGGAACCGAGCTGCACCAGTGGCTGCTGCCCACGCGCACCTTCCAGCAGGCGCTGTTCGGACAGGACGGCGGCACCACCGGGATAGACGATGATTTCGCCAGCCGTGGTTTCCAGAATGTCGGCGCCTGGATACTTGGCCGGAATATGTTCTCGCCCGATCGCGGCAACTGGCCGGACCCGGACTGGAAAGGCTGGTGGGGCGACAGCCCGCCGTACCACACGCCGGTGTTCATCCTGACCCACCATGCGCGCGCTCCCATCGAGATGGAGGGCGGCACGACCTTCCACTTCATCACAGGCGGCATCCACGAGGCGCTGGACCGCGCGCGCGAAGCGGCAGCCGGCAAGGACGTACGCATAGGCGGCGGGCCGCACACCATCCGCCAGTATCTGCGCGAAGGCCTGATCGACGAGCTGCACATCGCCATCTCGCCGGTGCTGCTGGGCCGGGGAGAACCGCTGTTCGAAGGCTTGGACTTGCGGGCTCTGGGATACGCGTGCGTGGCGTCGGTCGGGACGGAGAAGGCCACGCACATCGTGCTGCGGCGGCAGCGCGGTTAAAACGTTTCCCACTCGTCGCCAGCGGCACTGGCCTTGGCCGGCTTCTTCAGCGCCGGCCTGGCCGCCGCCACGCGGACCGAGGCAGCGGCAGGCTTGCTGCGCGCCGCCGGGCGAACCGGCGGTGCGCCGGACGCCTGCAGCTTGAACACGCTGACCACCTCGCTCAACCTGGCCGCCTGATCCTGCATGGCTTCCGCCGCCGCCGCGGCCTGCTCCACCAGCGCGGCGTTCTGCTGCGTCACCTGGTCCATCTGGACGATGGCGGTGTTGACCTGCTCGATGCCGCTGCTCTGCTCGACGCTGGCCGAGGTGATCTCGCTCATGATGTCGGTCACGCGGGCGATGCTGGCGACGACCTCGTTCATGGTGGCGCCGGCCTGGTCGACCAGCTGCGAACCGCTCTCCACCTTCTGCACCGAATCGCCGATCAGCTGCTTGATGTCCTTGGCCGCCGCCGCCGAGCGCTGCGCCAGGTTGCGCACCTCGGACGCCACCACCGCGAAGCCGCGCCCCTGCTCGCCGGCGCGGGCTGCCTCCACCGCCGCGTTCAAGGCCAGGATATTGGTCTGGAAAGCGATGCCGTCGATGACGGCGATGATGTCGACGATCTTGCGCGACGACTCATTGATCGAGGCCATGGTGCCGACCACCTGCCCCACCACGTCGCCGCCCTTGAGCGCGATGCCGGAGGCCGACTGCGCCAGCTGGTTGGCCTGGCGCGCATTGTCGGCGTTCTGCTTGACGGTGCTGGTCAGCTCCTCCATCGACGAGGCCGTCTCTTCCAGCGAGCTGGCCTGCTGCTCGGTGCGCGACGACAGGTCCTGGTTGCCGCTGGCGATCTGGCTCGATGCGGTGGCGATGGTGTCGGTGCCGCTGCGCACCTGGCTGACCAGGTTTTGCAGATTGCCGGTCATGTCCTTGAGCGCCTGCATCAGCTGGCCCGTCTCGCAGGCCGAGTGCACGGCGATGGCGCGCGTCAGGTCGCCGTCGGCGACGCCGCGCGCCAGCCCCACCGCTTCCCGCAGCGGCGCCGAGACGATGCGCGCCACCCACAGCGCCAGCACCATGCCGATGCCGATGTTCAGCGCCAGCAGTCCGATCGCGGTCCAGCGGGCGGTGTGGAAGGTGGCGGTGGCCTGCGCGCTGGCGTCGTTGCCGCCGTCGATATTGATCTTGACCAGCTGGTTGACGTCCTCGATCAGCGCGCCGATGGTGGTGGCCGAACTGCCGACGATGACGGCGCGCGCCTCGGCCTTCTGGCCGGCGCGCGACAGCGCCAGCAGTTTGTCGTTGTCTTTCAACAGCGCCTGCAAGGACAGCGAGAAGCGCTCGTAGGCGGCTTTTTCCCCGGGGCTGGAGATCAGTTTTTCGTAGCGTGCGCGGTCGGCCGCCAGCGCCGCCAGCGTGGCGTTCATGCGCTGGTCGTACTGCGCCATGGCCTTTTCTTCGTCGACCATCAGGTGCGACAGTTCCCAGCGCCGCAGTTCGCCGATATCGACGCGCAGGGCCAGCACCGCCTGCACGCTGGGCATCCAGTTTTCCGCCAGATCGTTGGAGGCCTGGTTGACTTGTCCCATCGACAGCAGCGAACAAACGCCCATGATGAGCGTCAGCAATAAAACTATGCCGAAAGAAACTATGAGCTTGGTGGCGATTCTCAGGTCGTAAAACCATTGCATGGCGGTCTCCTCATCGTTGCCCGGGCTAGCCAGTATGCAACGATGTGGAGTCCGCCACCAGCGCCATGATCGGGCTGTGTTGGGCGAGCAACAGCGGCTGGCGTGGCCAGCCGCCGCCGCAGGCTTACAGCTTGCCGTTCAGCGTGAAGAACACCTGGCGCGGCGCGCCGGTCAGCAGCGTTTGCGCGGTGCCGCCGACATCGCTGGCCTGGAAGCCGTTGGTGCCGATCGAGCTGATGTACTGCTTGTCGAACAGATTGGTGACGTTCACCTGCAGCGACAGGTCTTTCAGCATGCCCAGCGATTTCAGCTTGTAGCCGGCCGACAGGTTGGCCAGCCAGAACGATGGCACGCCGGCGTCGTTCAGGTAGGTGTAGTAGCGCTTGCCGGTGTACTTGCCGCCGACGCGGGCGAACCACGTACCGCTTTCATACGATACTTCGGTGTTGAACAGCGAACGCGGCGCGTCAACCACTTGCTTGCCGTTGACGGCCACCAGCTTGTTGTTGTCGGTGTAGTCCGATTTGTACTTGGAATCGTTGAAGGTGTACGAGTTGAACCAGCTGATTTCGCGGTTGAACTTCCACACGGCGATCGCTTCCAGGCCCTTGGTGTCGATCTTGCCGACGTTGACGAAGGTCGATGGGCAGCCGACGATGCCGGCGCAGGTGGCCACGCTCAGCAGACGGTCGTCGAAGCGGGCGTTGTAGACCGCCACCGAACCCTGGATGTCGGCGCGCTTGAAGCGGTAGCCGAAGTCGAGGTTGACCGAGGTTTCAGGCTTGAGCTTGCCAACGCCGGCGTTGTAGGCGGCCTGGGTTTGCGAGAACGGGCCGTTGACGCCCGGCTGGAAGGCGCGCATGTTTTTCGACGCCGAGCCGAACACTTCGTCGTCGCTGCTGAGGGCGTAGTTGAAGCCGGCCTGCGGCAGGAATTTCTTCTCGGCGTCGAGGTCGCCGGCGGCGCGGGTGCCGACGATGTTGGTGGCCTTGATGTCCACGTCCATGGCCTTGAAGCCGGCGTTGATCTTCAGTTTGCCGTCCATGGCGCTGAGGGTGTCGCTCACGTAGTACTGCGAGGTGGTGGTGACGAAGTTCTGCTTGAAGTCGGTGCGGAACGGATTGGCCAGGAAGAACATGGTGTCGGCAGGGCCAGTCACCTTGTAGTAGTTGCGGGTGGCGTTGTGGTTGCTGCGCTCGCCCCACAGGCCGGCGGTGACGGTGTGGTTGCCGAACTCCCAGGTCAGGTCGCTGGTGACGCCGTCGCGGCCGATCGAGTACTCGGTGGTGCGCAGCGAGATCGGGTTGGCGGCGTCGGTCGCCACGTACGGCGTGTACCAGTGGCCCTGGCCGTCGTTGTCGTGGTGGTAGATGGTGGTCTTCAGCGCCAGGTTGCTGGTGAAGTTCAGGTTCAGCGTCAGGCCGCCGATGGTGTCCTTGCGCAGGCCACCGGCCGAGTAGTAGGCGTCGTCCAGGCTGTTGACGGCGCCGCTGAATTTGTTCTTGGCGGCGTCCACCGCGCGCTGCCAGTCAGGCTGGTAGTTGTCCCAGCCGTAGCCCAGGCGACGCACCATTTCCAGCGACACGTCCTGGTAATCGACTTCGCGGCGGTCGGAGTAGTTGAGGAAGCCGGTCAGGCTGTTTTCGCCGAAGTTGAACACGAATTGCGAGTTCAGCTGATCCTGGTCCTGGCCGCCGCCGCCCTTGGTCTTGTCGGTGCGCTGGCGGGTGCCGCTGATGTAGGCCTTGACGGCGTTGCCGATCAGGCCGGTGTCGACGCGGGCGAAGGTGCGCGAGGTCGAATCGCTGCCGAAGGTTTGCGCGAAGGTCAGGCCGCGCTGTTCGCTCGGGGCCAGCGTGAAGAATTGCACGGTGCCGCCCAGGTTGCTGGTCGATGCGGTGCCGACGGCGCCGGCGCCCTGCGACACGGTGACGTTGCCGACGTTTTCCGACGAGATGGCGCGGCTGATGTGCAGGCCGTTGTTGTTACCATAGCTCATGTCGCCCAGCGGTACGCCGTCCAGCGTGAAGCCCAGCTGGTTCTGGTTGAAGCCGCGCACGCTGAAGCGGGTCGACCACTCGTAGGCGCCGAACGGATCGGCGGACTGGAAGTTCACGCCTGGCAGTTTTTCCAGGACTTTCAGCGGGCTGGTGCCCGGCAGCGCTTCGGCCAGGTCGGCCTTGTTGATGTTCTGCACCTGGCGCGACTGGCCACGGCCGGTGATTTCCACCGTCTGCACCGGACCGACGATGGCGCCGGCCACCGAGCTGTCGGCGGCGGCGTCGACCGCTTCAGCGGCGGCGTAGGCGTGGCAAGCCAGGGCTTGCAGGACCACCAGGCACAATGGTTTCAAAGGGAAGCGCTGTTGCATAATTGTTCTTCTTTCTTGCGAGTTAGTGGAAACTGGACTGGAATCAAAACTGGCAAGATTGTAGGAACTGCATATGACGCAGCGATGACGGGAATGTGACAACTTGGTGACATGACAACATTCCTTCACCCAGCATAAGTACGCGAGCGTACGGACCGCCTGCGGCGTCCGCCCTAGCATGGTCATCGACAGGGAGACGCCATGGATACGACCAAACCGCCGCACAGCGGCAAGCCAGGCTGGCTGGGCAAGCTGGGCCCCGGCCTGATCACCGGCGCCGCCGACGACGACCCGAGCGGCATCGCCACCTATTCGCAGGCCGGCGCGCAGTTCGGCTACGGCATGCTGTGGACCGTGCTGCTGACCTATCCGCTGATGGTGGGCATCCAGGCGATCAGCGCGCGCATCGGCCGCGTCACCGGACATGGACTGGCGACCAATATCCGCCGCCACTTTCCGAAGCCGCTGCTGTACCTGCTGGTGGGCCTGCTGCTGGTGGCCAACACCATCAATATCGCCGCCGACATCGCCGCCATGGGCCAGGCCGTGGCGCTGCTGGCCGGCGGTCCCGCCCACTGGTATGCGGCCGCGGCCGGCCTGCTGTCGCTGGTGCTGCAGGTGACGCTGCCGTACAGCCGCTACGTCAAGGTGCTGAAGTGGCTGACGCTGGCCCTGCTGGCCTATGTCGTCACGGCGCTGACGCTGAAGCTGCCGTGGCTGAAGCTGCTGCACGAGGCGCTGCTGCCCAAGCTGTCGTGGAACGCCGCCTACATCACGACGGTGGTGGCGATCTTCGGCACCACCATCAGCCCCTACCTGTTTTTCTGGCAGGCCTCGCAGGAGGTGGAAGATCTGCACGCCGATCCAGAAGCCCGGGCGCTCAAGCATGCGCAAGCGCAGGCGCCGCAGAACCTGCAGCGCATCAAGATCGACACCGTGGTCGGCATGGGCTTTTCCAACCTGGTGGCCGCGTTCATCATGCTGACCACGGCCGCCACGCTGGGCGCGCATGGCGTCACGCAGATCGCCTCGTCGGCGCAGGCGGCCTCGGCGCTACGACCGATCGCCGGCGACTTCGCGTTCGCGCTGTTCAGCATGGGCATCATCGGCACCGGCCTGCTGGCGGTGCCCGTGCTGGCCGGCTCGGCCGCCTACGCCATCGCCGGCGCCATGCGCTGGAAGAACAGCCTGGAGCTCCAGTATTCGGGCGCGCCCAGGTTCTACGCCATCATCATCGGCTCCACGGCGATCGGCACGGCGCTGTGCTTTACCGACATCGATCCTATCCGCGCGCTGTACTGGAGCGCCGTGCTCAACGGCGTGATCTCGGTGCCCATCATGGTGGTGGTGATGCTGCTGGCGGCGCGGCCTGCCGTGATGGGCAAGCTGGTGATCTCGCGCCGGCTCGGCGTGCTGGGCTGGCTATGCACCGGCGTGATGGCCGCCGCCGTGCTGGCGATGTTCGCCACGATGGGAAAATAATCGGGTAAGCTGAAGCCTCATCACTTGGGGAGCTGCGTATGCTGCGATTGTTTGCACTGCTGATGGCCGGCCTGATGTCGCTGTCGGCGCTGGCGTTCGAGCGGCCGTTTCCGGCGCACGCGCTGCGCGGCAAGATGACGCCCGGCTACTTCCCCGACATCAGCATCGACGGCAAGCCGCGCCAGCTGTCGCCGGCCGCGCGCATCTTCAACCAGGACAATATGATCGAAATGCCGGCCGCGATACGCGGCAGCGACATCGTCGTCAACTACACGGTGGACATGAACGGCAATATCGACCGCATCTGGATACTGACGCCCGAGGAGGCGGCGCAAAAGCTGCCGACCTCAGTGGCTAAATAGCGAAATTATCAACGTGCGGCCTGTCGAGCAGGCCGTCCGCAAAAACCAGCAGTTCCTCCGCCGGGATGGGCCGGGAAATATGGTAGCCCTGCAGATAGTGGCAACCCATTTTTTCCAGGATGGACGCCTGGCCTGCCGTTTCCACGCCCTCCGCCACCAGTTGCAGGCCCAGGCTGTGGCCCATGGCGATGATGGCGTGCACCAGGTTGTTGCTGCGCTCGCTATGCTCGATATCCATGACGAAGGCGCGGTCTATCTTCAGCGTGTTCAGGTGGAACTGGGTCAGGTAGCTGAGCGAAGAGTAGCCGGTGCCGAAGTCGTCCAGCGAAATGCTCACGCCCAGCGCGCGCAACTGCGTCAGCACCGCCTGCACCTGGCCGCCGTCGTCGATCAGCACCCTTTCCGTCAATTCCAGTTCCAGCTGGCGCGGCGCCAGGCCGTTGGCCGCCAGCGCCTGCCGCACCAGCTCGACGAAGCGCGGATCGGCCAGCTGCCAGGCCGAGACATTGATGCTGATGGTGATCCCGTCCAGCGCGCCGGTTTTCCACTGCCCCACCTGGCGGCACGCTTCGTTCAGCACCCAGGTGCCAAGTTCGACGATCATGCCGCTATCTTCGGCGACCGGTATGAAACGATCCGGCTGCACCGCGCCCAGCAAAGCGCTGTTCCAGCGCAGCAGCGCCTCCACCTTGGTCAGTTTTCCGGTGTGGGCATCGGTGATGGCCTGGTAGACCAGATGGAATTCGCCGGCCTCGATGGCGCCGCGCAGGGCGCCGTCGATCACCAGCGCATCCTTGGCGGCGGCGTTCATGGCGTCGTTGAAGAAGCGCATCTCGCCGCGCCCGGCCTTCTTGGCTTCGTACATGGCGATATCGGCGTTGCGGATTAGCGTATCGCTATCGCTGCCGTGCGAGGGATAGCAGGCGATGCCCACGCTGGCCGACACGCCGATCGCGTGGTGCGACAGGCTGAAGCTGTCCGCCATGGTGGCGATGATGCCGCTGGCGCAGTCGCTGGCGGTCTGTTCGCTGGTGCCCAGGGGCAGGCCGGGCAGGATGACGATGAACTCGTCGCCGCCGAAGCGGGCCAGCACGTCCTGCGGACGCAGCACGCCGTGCAGGCGGCGCGCGCACTGGCGCAGCAGCTCGTCGCCGGCAGCATGGCCGAAGGAATCGTTGACGCGTTTGAACTTGTCCAGGTCGATGAACAGCACGGCGCACTCGCAGACGCTGGAGGCGGCTTTGGCGACCTCCTCTTCCAGCCGCTTGGACAGCGCGTGGCGATTGAAATAGCCGGTCACGGGGTCGATGCGGGCTGCCTGGTAGAGCTGGTCGTCCTTCTTTTTGCGCTCGCTGATGTCCAACAGCTGGACCAGGCAATACAGTCGGCCGCGCTCTTCGTACGGCGAACCGAGCATCTCGACCGGCAGTTTATTGCCGTTATGCAAAGTCAGGATGGTGGTGTCGACGATGGGGAACTGGACGCCTTCGGTCAGGAAATGGCTGAAATACTGGTCCGCCATCTGGCGCGTGAGACCGGGAAGCAACTCGGAAACGTGGCGGCCGATCAGGTCGGCGGGACCGTTGAAGCCCAGCAATCTTGCGCAGCGTTCATTCGCCACCATCACGTATCCGCGGCGGTCGCGGATCAGGAAGCCATTGCTCAGGCTATCGATGGTGCGCGCATAGCGTTGTTGAATCTCGTCCTGCACCGCGTAAATCAAACCCAGCATGCTGAGGGTTTTCAATATCGTGGTGCCGATAAACCAGATCAGGTATAACTCCGGCCCCAGCGTGACGGAGGTCAAAACATTAAACCCGCCTCTTAATATCAGCGTGATGCCGAGCAGGCGATAGCGGTTTTTATTATTGATCAGCCGGTGGCCGCACCACAACATCATCAGGCCCAAGATCAGGGCACTGCCCGGCGCCAGCAAATCCGGATATTCCATCCAGACTGCACTGCTGCCGATGGCTATTAATAAACCAGCCGGCAATATGAAACGTATTTGATAACGATATAACTCACCGAGGAAGAATTTGGTCCCGCTCCAATATCCGATCATGCCGGCGGAAAGCAAGCTAGCGCAAAGCGGAATGCGCACGGCCTCGGACAATATACGGTCGCCGATAAACCAGATAATAATCCCGCTCATTACCGACAGCTGTCCCAGCCCCCAGAACAGAGCATGCTTTTCCTTGCGCTGCATTATCCAAAGGAAAATAAGCAAGGTACTCAGAATAGCGTCTGCAGCAAAGGCAGCCGCTACTGCGGAGAGGTGGGCGTAATTACTGAGGTCCGTGCTCATATATATCGGCCGGCGTCGGGCCCAAGAACTGTATGGAGTAACTACCCTCATTGTATGCTGAACGGCTGTGCCAGCGGTATTCCAGGCGGAGTGGAGTGTTGCCGATTGGCACAATGCGGCTTCCCAGCGGAAAAAGAGCGGGCAACCATGCTTTTTATGCCAAAAATTAGCATGAACCTGCCAGTTTCCGGCTTGACCCAAAGCACCTGGGCGCAGCGCCCCGGACGCGCGGAACCAGCGTGCGGGGCAACGGCCGACAGGGTGCTATTCAGAAGAATAAGGAGATTGCCAGCGCCCACATTACCAGCGCAATCAGGCCATCCAATATCTGCCAGGCCCGGGGATTGGCAAATACCGGCGTTAAATAACGGGCGCCCAGTCCCAGGCTGCTAAACCACAATAGCGAAGCGAGCATTGCACCCAGCGCGAAATACCAGCGTCCATTCCCGGCCTGCTGCCCGCCTATCGAACCCAGTAATACGACCGTATCCAGATAAACATGGGGATTTAAAAGGCTGAATGCCAGCATGGCGGCGACCACCGTGCGGCGATCGCTGCCCGTGGAGTTTTCATTGGCTGTCATGGCTCCCGGATTCAGGGCCGAGCGCGCCGCCCGCAATCCGTACCAGAATAAAAATCCGGCGCCGGCGATTTTAATCCAGAATAAAAGCGCGGGCGCTTCCATAATCAATTGGCCCATACCGGCCACGCCGGCACCAATCAGCACAACGTCGCAAACGACGCAAATGGCGATACAAGTTAATACGAATTCCCGTTTCAGCGCCTGTCTCAACAAATAAGCGTTTTGCGAGCCGATGGCGACGATGAGGCTGCCGCCGAGGCCGATACCCTTTAAAAAAGCTGTGGCTTCCATATTTTTTCTCCGTGAACAATGCCGACAGCTTAGATCGCGCGCAAAGATAAGTATAATTAATAATACTGACCAAATATTAGAGACGCTAATGAAGCAGGTAGACTATCGCGGCCTCGCCGCGCTCGACGCCGTCATCGATTACGGCAGCTTCGACAAGGCTGCCGTGGCCTTGTCGATCACCCAGTCCGCCGTCTCGCAGCGGATCCGCATGCTGGAAAACAACGCCGGCGAGTTGCTGATCGTCCGCAGCCAGCCGCCCGCCCCCACCGAAGCGGGACAGCGCTTGATCGCCCACTACCGCCAGGTGCGGCTGCTGGAGGCGGCGCTGCTGCACCGCCCGGACTCCGGCGAGGCGCGGCCGGAGATCGCCATCGCCGTCAACGCCGACAGCGCCGCCACCTGGGTGCCGGAAGCCGTGACGCCGCTGATGAGCAGCGGCGCCTGCCTGCTGCACATCCGCCTGGACGACCAGGATCACACGCTGACGATGTTGCGGGAGGGACGGGTATTCGGCTGCGTCACCAGCGAAGCGGCGCAAGTGGCGGGCACCACCCCGACCCCGCTGGGCGTCATGCGCTACCACTGCGTCGCCAGCCCGGCGTTCGCCCGGCGCTGGTTCCCGCACGGCATGACGGCCCAGGCCGTTCAACAGGCGCCGGCCCTGAATTTCGACCGCAAGGATGCGCTGCAGGAGCGCTACATCGCCCGCCGTACCGGCTATACCGGCCACTATCCCCACCATTCCTTCGCCAGCTCGGAGGGTTTTGTGCGGTTTATCGAGGCAGGTTTCGGCTACGGCATGGTGCCGGCGCTGCAATGCGCGCCGCAGCTCAGCGCGGGAACGCTGGTGGAAATCACGCCGGGAGATTATCTGGACGTGCCGCTGATCTGGCATATGTGGGATATCCAGACAGCATTTACGCGTGCATTGTCTGACAATATGATCGCTACTGCGCGCAAATACCTTCTTTAAGCCGCACCGTCGAGCGCCGCGAGTTCTTGCCGCACGCGCTCCTCCCATGCCGCCGGGTCGGGTTCATAAGCCGCTTGCGCGGCGGCGGGCGCCAGCGTCTCCAGCGGGCCGACGCGCTGGTACAGCATCACGCTGGTCCAGGCCACGGTGCCGGCGGGGAAATAATGCAGCAGCCTGAATGCCGGATGTTTGAGCGCATAAGTGGTGGTGCTGACCAGCGCACCTTCCCGCATCTCGCGCGCCAGCTTGTCCCCCAGCGCGTCCATCAGCGGGCCGAAGCAGGTGCTGTACATGAACACCAGGCTGGCGCCGCGCACATCGACCTTGAACATGTCCGCCTCGATGAAGGCGATGCGTGAAGCGAGATCGAGCAGATGGCTGCCCCGCGCCGCCCCGCCGAACGGCAGCCGCAGCGGCGTGTCGGGCGTCAGCGGCGACGGCAGCGCGGCCAGCCCCTGGCGTGCCAGCGCCAACAGCGCATGCAGGCGCTCGACCGCCATCGCGTGCCGGTAGCCCATCAGCTCGACGCCGATGCAGCGCTGGAATGGAAACGCCAGCGCCGCCGACATCACCACCTTGCCCAGCCCGCTGCCCAGATCGACCATGACGCCGCCGGCAGGGATCAGCGGCGCGATCGCCCCGAAATAGTTATCCAGCTCGTAGCGCTGGAATTCGCCGTAGATCAGGCTGCCGTCTTCGGCCAGCCAGGCGCGCACTTCGGCGTCGCTGATCCGCTCCAGCGGACGAAAATCCGGCGGCGGCGGGGTGCGCGGCAACATCCCGTGCGGCAGCAAGCTGGCCGGCAGGGTGCCGATGATGGCGCTCACATGCGGACGCAGGCGCTGGATCAGGTAGTCGCGCCGCGAACGGTCTTCCAGGCAGGCGCGCAGCGCGTAGCCGACTTCGATAAATGGGAGGAAAGGGCTGTCGGGCGTCAGCATGATCGGCGGCCGCACATGCTTTTCGCCGCCCTGAATGCTTTGAAACAGCGCCTCGAACACATCGTCCGGGTGCTGGAAGCTGGTGACGGGTCGGGCCGGCCTGTCCTCCGTGCGCATATCAGGCCCGCAGCGCGGCCAGCATTTGATCGACGCTGTCGTGCGCGGCCTGCCAGCCGGAGCTCGCCAGCGCCGGCGCGCAGACCGGGCAAGCCTCGAAGGGATTGCAGTCGTGCGGCAGTTCCTGGTAGAACTTGCCCACCACCGATTTTCCCACATACGAATCGACCGACAGCGGCTTGGCCTTCGGCGCGACGGCCGCCTTGGCCGGCACGAAATCGGCGCCGCCGGGCGCCAGCCAGCGCTCGAAAGGCTCGGTCGGCTTGCCGTCGGGCACGTACCACGACTTGCGCTCGCCATTCCAGCGCGCGCCCAGGGCCTTGGCTTCGTCCTTTTCCGCAAACGGAACTTTTAAAAACATCATCGTGGCTACTCCGCTAAAGGAAGCCGCCATTTTACATGCACCTGATTGACTGCACCGCATATCGCCGATATAGTTGCCAAAAGCAAGCATCTGGAGGATTCCATGCATCAGGACGTGCAACAGCAGGCCGAGATCGTCAGGCAGTTCAACCGCTACTACACCGTGCACCTGGGGCTGTTGCGCGGCCGCTACCTGGACACCGACTATTCGCTCAGCGAAGGGCGCGTCCTGTACGAACTGTCGATGCAGCCCGGCTGCACCGCCAACCACCTGCGCAACAAGCTGGGCCTGGATGGCGGCTATATGAGCCGCCTGGTGCGTTCGCTCGGCGAGCGCGGCCTGCTGCACGGCGTGCGCTCCACGCAGGACAAGCGTTCCACCCTGCTGAGCCTGACCGAAGCGGGCCAGGCCGCCATCGCCGACATCAACCATCGCGCCTCGGCGGAAACCGTGCGCATGCTGGGCCAGCTGGGCGAAGCGCAGCGCATGGAATTGCTGGAGGCGATGGGCAAGGTGCAGCACATCCTGTCGACGCCGGCCACGCGCGTGACGCGCGCCACCACCGCCCAGCTCGGCGATGCGCGGCATCTGCTGTACGAATATTTCGACGTCATCAACGTCGTGCTGCGCGATGACGACGAGGCCATCCGCGCCTTCCTCGACGACGCCAGCTCGGCCATGTGGATCGCCTACGTCGACGGCGTCGCGGCCGCCTGCGTGGCCATGCGTCCGCTGGCGGAAGTGGCCGGCGCGACCGAGTGCAAGCGGCTGTATGTCGCCGACCGTTTCCGCCGGCGCGGCCTGGCCGAGGCGCTGATGCAGGCACTGGAAAGCCACGCGGCCCAGGCCGGCTATGACGCGGTGTATCTCGACACCAAGGACGACCTGCAAGCGGCGATCAAGCTGTACGAACGGCTAGGCTACGAACGCTGCGCGCGCTACAACGACAACCCGCAGGCGACCATCTTCATGCGCAAGCGCCTGCGCGGATAAAGCGCTGGCCGGGCGGCGTCTGTGAGAAAATCCGGGATTGGATTCAACTCGCGACAACCATGCCCATCATCGAACCGATCACCCTGACGCTGGCCGAACTGGCCAGCCGTTGGAACCAGCCCACCCGCCAAGTGCTCGAACAAGGCCTGCCGATGTATTTCTACTTCGACGGGCTGGTGTTCGACTTCAGCGACAAATGGCACCGCGCCAACGGCGACACCGAGCAAGTACAGGATCTGGAAGCGCATCAAACGCGGCTGGCCGCGGTCGACCTGGATCTGCAACGCCAGTCGCTGCACAAACGCGGCCTGCTGAAACTGACGCAGTGGGAAGACGCGCTCAGCGACGACCAACTGCACCACCTGCAAGCCGAGTCCGACCGCCTGGCCACGGAAATCGCACGCCTGGGCGCGCTGCTCAAGGAGCGCACCGAAGAGCGCCAGCGCCACGTGCGCAACGGCCTGCTGCGCGCCGCGCCGCGCACGCTGCGCGACATCGCTCAGCACGGCCAGGCCAGGTTCCCGCAATTCGCCTTCATGCCGGCCTCCCCCGCCGGCAACGAACAGATCGCCGGCGGCGCGGTGGTCGCGATGGAGGATGGCTTCCCGGCAAAAGCACTGCTGACCGCCGACGATCTGGTGGTGGCGATGCTGGACGTGCGCGCGGCCGAGGCGGCAGCGAAGCCTTGAAGTAACACCGGCCCCGGCCGGCGCGCCAGTCTCACGCCAACCGGAGCTGGAATGACGCCTAGCGGTCGTTGACCAATGGTTTCGCGGTCAGCGCCGTTTCCTGCGTACCATACACGGCATTCACCATGCGCGTACCATCGGTGCGGATGGTGACGAACTCGACATTTTTCTGCCACATCAACACACGGTTGGATGCCGGCACGGTCAATTCGGTCGCCTCGGTGGTGCGGGTATCGTTCTGCAGCGAATCGGAGGTCGTGACCTGCATCTCGTAGGTGTAACTCACCGAGAGCTGGGCGTTGAAGCCGCCTTTATCGCCAGCGGCAATACCAACGCTGGCGCTGACCGTGACGCCGTTGGTTTCCTGGAAGGCCTTGGACGAAATCGCCGTCGTGCCGATGGAGATCTCCTTGGTGTACTTGCCGCCAGCGGGAGCCGAGAAGGCATTGGTGCAAAGGAACGACGACTGGCCGGCCAGATAGTAGAAAGGTGCGGCGTCGGGCTCGGCGCCCACGCTGTGGTCCACCACCACACTGGCGGGAATGACCGCCACGTTGACGACACTTTGTGGGGTGGCCGAGCCGATCCCGAAGCTGTCGGCATAGCTCGGCTGGGTCGAGGTGGGCGTCGGCATCGGCAAAAAGAGCTTGTCGACGACCAGGCAAAACGCTTTGGCGCTGCCGGTATTGCCGCTGTATTCGTTGCTGAGGAAGGTGGTCGGCGTCAGGAACAGGCTGTTGCTGGGGGCCGTCGCATTGATCGCAGGCGAACTCAGGCTGCCGTCGTGGTGCTTCCAGTGCGAACCGGAGTCGCTCCAGTTCCCTTGCGTCCCCACATTCTGCAAAAAGCTATTGTTCACGCACCAGTAGTTTTGCGCTGCCGGCTTGTCTACACCGAAGACCACGCCGACCGCCTGATACCCTTCGGGCGCGATCGGCCACCAGTAGCTGATGTCGTTGGAGTTGCCAGAACCGGCGTCGTCCAGTATCCACTCGAAATCGACCGGATGTGCCAGGGCCCCGGGATTGTTTGCGTCGGGCGCCAGTAGCATGATCGGCTGTTTGCCGAAAGGCACGCGATCGGTGATCGCATAGTCGCCCAGCGGCAAGAAGCCATCGGTACGGGAGCCCGAGTAGCGATAGAAATCAATCGCCGTATCGCCGCGTTCCGAACTCCAGATCACATTGAAATCGGCGCGTGCTGCGAATTTCATCAGGAATGGCGCAAAAGGCGCGCCATTCTGCGCATAGTTGGCGGCTTTGATCGCTTCCAGGATGGAGCGATCGGGCGAAGTCAGTTCGTCGAGAAACTGATTGGCGGTGGAAACTTTGCGGGGCGTAGCTGCTTTCATGATGACTTCCTTCCAAAGATCATTGATCGGATATGACGTGCAATGCGGAGTCCCGTGGGGCGCATTCCCTTATCTCTTTGCAAGCGCCGTGCCATAGAAAAAATCTGTCTATTTCGCCCATTTCCATCTAATTCACATCATTTAAAACCCAACCATCTTTTCCTTTACATGTAGAACCAGGCAATTTACATGTCGCGCGATAGTTTTTTGACATCGAAATATTCAACGCGAAATGTTATTTACCTATAATATTTATCAAATCTGCCATACCAAATTATCCTGCCTATGAGCTTGCCCCCAGAACCGCGTGACGCAAGCCAGAGCCTGGGACGCTACCAGCTCCGTAAATTACTGGGCCAAGGGGGATTCGGCCAAGTGCATGAGGCATGGGATCCAGCCTTGCAACGCTGCGTGGCGGTCAAGCGACTCATGCCGGATCTGCTGCAGGGCCAGGCCGCCAATCTGATCGGCGAGGCACGGCTGGCCGCGTCCTTGCGTCATCCGGCCTTCGTTCAAATCTACGGGCTGGAGGACGACGGCCGGAGCCAGTCCATCGTCATGGAGTTAGTCGACGGCAAGACCTTGCGCCAGCTGCTGAGCGAACAATCCTCCTTGGGCGCTCAGCAGTTGCTCGACATCGTGTGCCAGTTGGCCGATGCGATGGAACAAGCCCATATTGCCGGACTGGTGCATGGCGACCTCAAACCTGCCAATCTGATGATCGAGCCGTCCGGGCAGTTGCGTATCATGGACTTCGGCCTGGCCCGCAAGATAGACCCGCTCGCCACCGAATCGGCCAGCGACATCAAGTCGCAGGGAACGGTAGCCTATCTGGCGCCGGAGACGCTGCTCGGCAAGCCGCCCAACCAGCTCAGCGACATCTATGCGGTCGGTGTGCTGATCTATGAAATGATGCATGGTCAGCGCCCGTTTGCCCATTTGAACGGCTTGGCGCTGGCCGCCGCCCACCTGCAATCGTCGTCGGCGCAATGGGTATTTGCCGCCGGCAGCGATCCAGCAATGACCCGCCTGGTGATGGCCTTGTGTGCGCGTGAACCTGCGGACCGTCTGCCCACCATGCGCGCGGTCGGGCTGGCCGCCGGTGCGCTGCGCAGCGGGACCGGCACCCAGCGCGGCGCTGACGGCCTGGCCCCGGCATGGCTGCCGCCCCAGCTGGCCCAGCCTCAGCGCAGGCCGCGCGCGCGCACGCTGGCCTGGTGCGCGGCCGGCTTGACGGCCTGTGCGCTCGGCATCGCCTTGCTGCCTTCACCGCTCCAGAGCGCGCGACAATGGCTGCCGCCGTATTCCGACGCCGCCAGCCTCGCCAGCGGCCAGGACGCGCTGCGCCACTTCGACCGCGATCAGAGTCTCGATATCGCCGAAGAGAATTTCAAGGCCATCCTGGCGCGTCGTCCAGGCCACGCGGCGGCCGCCGCCGGCCTGGCCATTGCTTACGCGCTGCGCTATGCCGGCGACCGCAGCGACGACTCCTGGCTGCAGCGAGCCGACGCCAGCGCCCAGCTGTCGCTGGCGTCGGACGATCAGCTGGCGCAAGGCTACGCCGCCCTATCCCTGGTGCGGCAACTGCAGGGGCGCAACGACGAAGGCCTGCAACTGGCCGAGCGTGCTTTGAAGCTCGATCCGCTCAACCTGTTCGCCTTGAATGACCGCGCCACGATCCTGATACGGATGCGCCGCTTCGACGAGGCCCGCCGCTGCATCGACGAGGCGCTGCAGGCCTATCCGAACGAGCGCATGTTGATCGACCAGCTCGGCGTCCTGCATTTCAAGCAGGGCGACTATGCTGCGGCGGAACTGGCGTTCCGACGCAGCATCCTGGCCCAGCCGGACGCCGTCTTTGCGTACGCCAATCTGAACGCGGCCTTGCTGCGCCAGGGCCGCAGCGACGAAGCCCTGCAGATACTCCAGCAAGGCCTGCAGATCCGGCCCAGCGGACAGCTCTACAGCAATCTCGGCACCGTCCTCTTCAACCGCGGCGACTATCTGGGCGCGGCCCAGGCATTCCAACATGCGGTCTCGTCGGTCAAGGGTCGGGGCAACGCTTATCTGCACTGGGCCAACCTGGCCGACACGCTGCGCTGGATTCCCGGCCGAGAAACGGCCTCCCGCCAGGCGTATCAGGAGGCGGCGGCGCTGTTGCAGCCGCTGCTGGCGCACTCGCCCAGCGACACCACGTATTTATCGCGCATGGGCTTGTATGCGGCCAAGCTCGGCGACAAGCCGACCGCCGAACTCATGAGCGGCAAGGCGGTGGCCGCTGCGCCCAACAGCGCCGACGTGCATTTCCGAGCGGCCATGGCCTACGAGATCATCGGCCAGCGCGATGCCGCGCTGGGTGAGCTGGGCCGTGCCCAGCAACACGGCTATCCGGCCAAACTCATCAGCACCGAGCCGGATTTGCTGGCTTTGCGGCGCGATCCTCGTTTTCACCAACCCCACACGGAAAGCAAATAATGACACCCCTACCCTTGATGACATTGTCCGGCACCTTCGACGTCAATCAGCGCAGCGATCGTATGGACTGGGAATTCCTGGACATCGGCGCGGTACCTGGGCAACCGCCCCAGCCCGGCGGAGAGCATTGGAACAGCGACGTGTTTTTCTCGGCCGGCCAGAGTTTCTGCATCGCGTTGACCGCCACCGACAACCAGCTCACGGGATTCCAGTCGTTCCAAATTCTTGACTGCCACCTCATCACGCGGCCGCAGATACTCCGCTGCGGCAAGGACGAGCTGACGCTGTACGCGCCGCCGTCGCCATTTGTCGACGCGGCGGGCGACACCCTCAACGCTGTGTGCCCGATAGCCGGCACCGACTTCTTGCCGCTCTCGAGTACCCAGCCGAACGGCAGCACGCAGCAAACCATGCTGTGGGCGAACAGCCTGACCGTGGGCGGCATCAACGCCCATTGGGAAATGTCGCTCTACATCACGGTGAGCATCCAGCGCGCGTGGAGCGAGCAGCAACAATTGCGGGTGTTTTACTTCGACCCGGAAAGCGAAGTCGGCAATGGCACCACGCCTCCGGACGTCGTCGGCAAACGTTAAGACAAGGCGATACCCAGTGCGCCGAGATGGCGGCGCAAGGCCTCCACCGGCGTCATCAGGCGCGACGCGCTGCGCAGCAGGTCGCCGTCGCAAGCCTGCAAGGCGGCATGGATTTCGTCGATGGGAATGCGGGCCGGGAAGCGGATGTGCGGATGGTCGTGCAGCAGCTTGTACAGCGACGGACGCGAAATGCCCAGCTGCTGCGCCGTGGCCAGGATTTGCCAATCGCAGCGCTCCATCGCCGCGCTCAAGTCATGATGGCTCAGCTCGGACACCTTGCGTCGGCCGGTCGTCCGCGCATGCGGCAAGGCAGGCGCGGCAGGCATAGCCGGCGCAACGACGGACGGCGGCGACGGACGGCTGAAGGCCGACTTGTCCAGCACCGGCACCAGCCCCTCGCGCAAGTCGAGCACGATACGCCGCATCGCGTGCGCCAATTGACGGACATTTCCCGGCCAGTCTCCATTGCAAATCTGGCTCAACAAACCGGCGGGCAGGACACCCTGCGGTTCCGCCCCATGCAGATGCAAAAAATGCTGCATCAACAGCCCGATATCCTCGCGCCGCTCGCGCAGCGCAGGCAGGCGTATCACATATGCCTCCATGCGCCGCCGCAAGGCTTGATTGAATCCGCCGCCGGCGTCCAGTGCGCGGTCGGTGGCGGCAATCAGGCGTGCACGCGATATCGCGTCTGCCGCGGCGCCCAGCGGTCGATACTCGCCGTTCTCCAGTACCCTTAACAGCATCGACTGGACCGATGCCGGCGTATCGCCGATTTCATCAAGAAATAAAGTGCCGTCTTCAGCCTCGGCAAACCAGCCGCGCCGCGTGCCTTGGGCGCCGGTATAGGCGCCTTTGACGGCACCGAACAAGTCGGCGGCGGCCAGCGATTCGCTAAGGGTGGCCATGTTCACCGCGACAAACGGACGTACGCGGCGCGCGCTGATGCGATGGATGGCGCGCGCGGCCACCTCCTTGCCGCAGCCGGTCTCCCCCAGCAGCAGCACGGGCATATCGGTCGCGGCCACCTGCATGATCGCTTCGCGGACCTGGATCGCCGCGCTGCTCACGCCGAGCAGTTCGGGCAGGCTGCCCGGCTTGGGCAAGCAGCGCATCCAGTGCAGGCAGATAAACACCTGACCGCCCAGGCCGAGCACGATGCCGTTCGCCAGTTGTCCGGCATCGAGCGAGACCGGGCCGTAGCTCGGCTGACCATTCACCTCCAGTGCCATTTTGCCGCCCGCATACGCGATCTCGACTGCGCCAGCCGCATCCACGCGAATAGACAGCGGCTCGCGCGAGATCGCGCGATGGCCGATGGGCATGCCTGCGCCGCCGTGACCGGGCCGGGAAAACATCGGCGCGAAACGGCTGATGGCAATCGCATCGCCGGAACCCATGCATTGTTCGCCGATCCGCTCCCGCTCGGGATGCCACATGATGGTCATGCCCAGGATAGGCTGTTCGGCGTACGCGTCCGTTAGCCGGGCCGTCGTCAGGGTGTTGTCCAGGTCGCTCACAGGTCGGATCGCCATGGCAACGCCGCCAGGCCGTCTGGAGTGAGTGGATTTTTAATCATGCGATGTGAAACAGAAAGCATTGGGGTCCGCTGGCAGAAGTGATGCGTTCGCGCCGTACACGAACGCACATTGGTTTAAGCTACGCCGCCATTATTTCCGAATAACCTGACCGCGTCACTCCCGCGCCGAATCGGGCCCTGCAAAAACAACAAATCACGTCATCACGCGGCCGCCCGCCACATCGAGCGTGACGCCGGTGATCCATGACGCCGACTCGGACAGCAGGAACAGCGCGGCCGATGCGACATCATCCGGCTGCCCAAGCCGCCCCAGCGGAAAAGCCTGCTGCATCGCCTGCTGCTGCGCGGGCGGCATGCGCTGAGCGGTGCGCTCGGTCAGCACCGCCGACGGCGAAATGCAGTTCACGCGCAAGCCATGCCGCCCCACCTCGTTGGCCGCGTGCTTGGTCAACATGATCACACCGGCCTTGGCCGCCCCGTAGCCCGCCGGCGCCCCCGAAGCCACCCGCCCTCCCGCCGACGCCATGGTGACGACGCTGCCCGCGCCGCGCGCGATCATCGCCGGCAGGAAGCACTTGAGCGTAAAGAAGGTCGAGGTCAGGTTGTGGTCGATGCTTGAGCGCCAATCCTGTTCCGTGATCTCGGCCAAAGGCACGGGACGTCCGCTGCCGCCGCCGGCAAACGCCAGCAACAACTCGGGCGAGCCGAACTCGGCCTCGACGGCGATACGCATGCGTTCGACGGCGGCCAGGTCGGCGCAGTCCGCCTCTGCCGCGAACGCCTCGCCGCCCCCGGCGCGGATCGCCGCCACGGTGCTGGCGATGGCATCGCGGTCGCGGCCGTTGACGGCGACCCGGACTCCGCAGCGCGCCAGCGCCAGGCAGGTGGCGGCGCCGATACCGCGCGAGCCGCCGGTGACAAGGGCCACCTTGCCGCGCAGGTCGGCGTAGGTGGGAACAAGGCTGTTTGCTTTTTCGGTCATGGCTAGTCTCCTGTGTATGCTTGACGCCAGATTACAAAGTGGCTAGGCTAAAATCAAATCATCAATTATTGGTCTAACCATAAAATAAAAGATGTCTTACCTACTTCATCTGCGCAGCTTCCTCAGCGTCTACCGGCACAATTCGATCTCGCGTGCGGCGCTCGCGCTGCAACTGACCCAGCCTGCGGTATCGCGCCACATCAAGATACTGGAAGCGCGCTTGCAGTCGCAGCTGTTCACCCGCTTGCCGCGCGGCCTGGCGCCGACGCCGGCCGCGATCGAACTCGAACGGCAGGCGGGGCCGCATCTGGATGCGCTCGATGCGCTGGTCGGCAGCGGCGCGGGCCAGCGCGACGACCTTGCCGGCGTGGTTCACGTGGGCGCGACCAGCGGGTTCTCGCGGCTGCTGTTGTCTGCGTTGAGCACGCTGCCGCGCTACGCGATCCGGCTCGACCTGCGCGCGATGCCGCCGCCGGCGCTGGTGGCGGCGCTGGTGGCGCGTGAGATTGATGTGGCGGTCACGCTGGCGCGCATCCCGCACAAAGGCATCGACTACGAACTGTTGTTTGAAGGGCGACAGCAACTGGTCTGCGCGCCGGCGCTGCGCGACCGCCTGCCCAAGTCGGCCGCGCCGAAAGGCTTGCCGCTGATCGATTTGCAGGGGCCGGTACCGCCGCTGGCCAGTTTCTGGCGCGAGGTGTTCAGCGGCAGTCCGGAGCTGCCGTCCGCTGTCGTACCGGACTATCAAACCGCGTTGGAGGCGGCGGCAGCGGGCGCCGGACTGGCGGTCGTGCCGGAGTGTTTGTGCCGGCCGCTGCTGCACGCCGGACAGTTGATCGCGCTGCCGCTGCCGAAACGCGCGCCGCAGTTCGCGCTCTACATCGCCAGCGCCAAGGGAGGCGGCGCCTCAGGGCGCGTCAGCGTTTGCCGCCAGCAGCTGATCGACGCCGCCCGCAACTGGTGACGGGGAGTTCGATCAAGACTTCGCGCCGCGCGCGAGCGGCAGCGTATTCAAGCGGTCCTCAATCTCGATGCGCACCGCATCCGGCACAGCCAGGTCCTGCATGGCCTTGGGCCAGAGATCCCTGGCGCGCGCCACCGTTTGAGTGACGGCCGCCTTGGCTATGCGTTCCGAGATGCCGGCCCGCCTGGCTATCGCAGCGTAGGTGGCCAGCGTTTCTTGCCGCTGCAATTTGTCGATGGCGACATTGGCGCCAAATCCCCGAAAGCCCGGCAGTGCCGCCACGCAGACGATATCGTAGGCCGGCGACAGCTCGGGGCGAACGCCATTGTGGTAAAGCACGCTGAAATTCTTCAGATGGGCATCCGAGTTCCCGATCAGCGTGTTGACGGCCTGCCGGATAAAGAACTGGCGCACATCCTCGATGCCACGCGTGCTGAGGCGGTCCAGCACCTGGATCAGCTTGACGAATTCTTTGGCGCCGGAATACTTCTGGCCGGGCATCAGCGTCAGCAGTTGGCACGCGTCTTCCATGTGCACCGCGCCGCCGGGGCCGCGGTCGAATCGGTCGACGGCCAGGAAGCGCGTGCCGGGGCCCAAGGCGTCAACCAGTTCGGGATAGCCGGCCAGCGTACTCATCGGCTCCGGCCTGCATTGCGCGACGTTGACCCCGGCCAGGCCCGCCAGCGTCATGCACGCGTATTCATTCAGCACTTGCGAGTCGTCGCCGGCCAGCGGCAGCTTGGCGACAAGGTCGGACGGCGTGCCCTTGACCGGCATGCAGTAGCGTTTGCCATCCCTGGCGCGGGACAGCGCCAGCTTGTCCTGCACGCCGGACAGCGACGCCGCGCCCTCGGCGGCCTGCTCGGGCACACCGATTTCCAGGTTGTCGGCGCCACCCGTGACGCCATATGCGCGGGCGGCCGCAGTCAGATTGTCGAGCTTGGCCGGCACCACGGTGGCGGCGCCTGGCAAGTCTTCGCCGGCGGCGGCCAGGATGCCGAAGTCATCCATGTCGAGGTCGCTCTTGCGCGTGGCCGCCAGCCGGCGGCGGAGGGCCCCTTCTGGCAACAGGCCCGCAAAGAATGGCGGCAACTCGCCGCGTTCGCGGTACACCGCTGGATCGAAGTAGTTTTTCAGCGTTTCCTGCGTCACTTGCTCGACGCCCGGCAGCGTCATGGAAAGCGACAGGGTAGCGCGCCGCGTATCGGCCAGGTATTGCTCGGTAGCGATGAAGCGCGTTACCCGTCCTGCTTCGCACAGCCAGCCGACCTGCTGCCCGTGTAGCCACACTTCCAGGTATCGCGGTCTCAACGCGTTGCTCAATTAAGCCCCCTGCAGAAGCCGGTCCACCGTTGATGGAACATCGTCCGGCCCGATGGTTTTGCCGGACAGCAGGCGGGCAAGCTCGGGGAGCAGATGCTTGGGTATCAGGACCAGGCTGACATCCATGGCATCGGCCAGCGCCTCGACGGTGCTGAGCCGGGAATCTACTTTCCCGCTCAGTACATTGCTGACCTGCGGCACGCTCATCGCAGTCAAATCCGAGAGGGCCTGCAGCGTTTTGCCCAATTCGCGACGACGTTGCTGTAGTTGCTCGAAGACCTTCATTTTATTCTTTCAGATAAGTTACACCTCAAATTTTACATCAAAACGTAAATTATTTATGAGGCAATTTTTATGGAAAAGCATAAAATCACTCACTCCTATTGCGTAAAAGAATAAATCAGGAAAACAAATGAAAAAAGCACCTGGATAGTGACCCATCCAGGTGCTCTGATTTTCATGTGAAATTTGGTGGGCCTCCCGTGAGTCGAACACGGCACCAACGGATTATGAGTCGTTGACGCAGGGTCGCTATAGGCACGCATTACCCAGCAATTCAAAGATTTACGATACCCAGCCTCGCTTTAAACCCGCATTGTACAGCTATGCCGTTGACAGATTGTTGACAGCCACGACAGCGCATCTAAGACCTTGGGGCGCCGCCCCAATCCCCGCCGAGCGCCCTCGGTCGTCAGGGGGCTGGACAGGAAAACCAGTCCAGCCTCCTAACGACGAGCGTAATCATACCTGGCACGTCAAGGGAGCGCTGCGCTTCGTACTCACCCGTTCGTTTTTTTGACCAACACCCGTCAAAAAAGCCGCTGCGGCTTCCGTGCGACCCTTGACATGGCACAAGCCTAGGGCAGGAAAAGGCAACATTCAATATGAAAATTTATATCAAAGAGAATGAGCACTAGTAAAAAGTGGTTTCCAAGAAAACATCTTTCCTTTTGCATCTTGGCTTTGCCCATGACACCAAAAGAAAGGAACAGTAGACTTTGGCAAAGAATGAGCAAATGCAATTAATAACGCCATATTTCCCGCACCCAATGCACAATCTTGGATCCTACGCTCAGTCCAAGTTTTCCCCTTTCCTTCTTGATAGGCTCTAAACAATTGAGCTCCAACATGCCGACAGAAACTTATAGCCTCATCTCGACGGGTTCCCCATCGATTATCAAGAAAAGCTTGAGGAATTATATCTTGATCTGACGAACGTAATACGTCCTTGCCCTGCTCATCAAGTTCATATAAAGATCCTGCCGCCAAGTTAACACGACCTGAATCTGTTAACACTTCAATTAAATTTTCAGACACCAAATTGACTGATATCCCCAATTTTTTTATTGTTTGCTGTATTTTATAAATCCCAACATCAGTTGCTAGCGAAAAGAAAACGTGCGTTACAATTTCATTTAATTTTCCAGATTCGGTAAGTGGAGCGCATTTTTTATATCCTTCAACACCCATCAAACTACTGAAAAAATCACTAATTTCAATTCCCGTAAAAGCCCCATCTTCAAAAATGTAGATGTCAGACAAAGAATCGCCCTCAAGAAATTCTCGATATTCCAATACCTTATTTTCAACTATCAGATGTGATAGCTGCTTTCTTATCATCACAGCAATTGAATCAGCGCTTTTTCCATTTTCATAGCGGATAATGCAAATCTGCCTAAACTTTTCATCGCTCGAGTAATTTCTCTCAAAAGAACTCGTCATCTCTTGAGAAGAAATTATTTTGAAATTGCGCAATAGCCGCTCACCCACCCAGCGATACCGGCCATCACTAATTTTATCAAACTGATCTAGCCAGTGATCCAAATCCTTTTCGACAAGCGCATCATGTTGCCACTTGTGCATTTCCCTTACTACTGCTGAACGCCAATCCAGCTTCCATTCCTTTAACCGAAGTTCCAGCAAATCATCTGCTAGATGCTTGAAGGTAGAGCAAGTTACAAACTCAGCATGTTTCACCCAAGTTATTTGGCGCTTTAAATCAATTCCAAAATCGTCTACTACAATATAGCGAACATTATCGGGGCTGTCCGTAAGTGCAAATTCGCGTGAGAGTTTTTTAAGGGCAGCATTTGCATGTCCCAAACTATTAACATATTGATCTTCCACTTCAATGAGGAATATGCAATCGCTAGTTCGCCAATCGTTGATCGCAAATTTATCGAGTAATTTCTCTAGCGATGCAACTCGCTTTTTCGGCAGCACCAAAGCGAGAACGGTTCCGTCTTTAGCGGCGATTCGTTTTATTAATTGCATCGAGGAGAATTCCTGCTGGAATTGCTAATTGTCTGATTTGCTCTGCCGTCATCGAATCGATAGAATCTTTAATAGCCGCTCTTAGAATATCGTCAGAAAGTGGAATTTGCTGGGATGTAGATGTTTTGTCAGAGCGTGATTTTATCGTAGGCTTATCGGGCGAAATGGAACTTTTCTGTTCTATCGAAACGATTTGAGAAGTGTTGGCGGTGTTAGCCAAATCAAATGTATAGACGTTATCTATACCTTGTCGGCCAGTTATTTTCAAAATTTCAGAAAAATTCTTCTCAACAAAATTTCTAACTGAACCATAATTGCTTCTTATATTCTCATCCGGAAACTGCTTCTTTACTATATCACCTAGCTTAGCTCCCAATATCGTAGGTGAATTCTTTGCCTCTTCAAGAAATAACTGACTCAAAAGCGCAATATTCTCGGAACTAAACATTAGCATAAGCCTTTCAAAATTATAGTTAAAAAAAACCCTGAACGATTTCTCATTCAGGGAATTTTCTATCGGCGAGAGTATCTATGGATTCTAGCCGCGATGTTTGGTTAGTAGCACTTAATTAGAGCGCACTCGAAGTACCCAAGAACCTAGAAATTGAGCACTGTCCGCAGAGTCAGAGAGGTCCGTTCTGCATCGTAATGAATACCTGGTCAGAGCTATCGAAGTAATCCGACGACACTAACAAAATATTTCCCCTAAAGCTATAGGCCACGGCCACCAAGATTTTCTTGAAAAAGAAATATGGATCGATCGCATCACTTCTCGCGAACCATGCCTTTTAGCTTCATCACCACAACTCCATCATAGCATAGCCAATCCACCTAGTGCCACACAACACGTCGGACAGATCGAAATTTTCGACCCTTGTCAACACATATGTGACGCCAACGAACAATTGTCACGTTCTACAGCAGACTATGGGCTAATCTTGGATCTGAACAGCTAAGACTAACACCAGATCGGTGTTGAAGTTCGCAGTTGACGGCACGGCCCAGCTCCGGGGGAAACGCTTGGCCCCTGCTTGAAGCAACAGACTTGTTTCTGCTCAGCCCACCGCGCATCTAAGACCTTGGGGCGCCGCCCCAATCCCCGCCGAGCGCCCTCGGTCGTCAGTGGCCTGGACAGGAAACCAGTCCAGCCTCCTAACGACAAGCGTAATCATATCTGGCACGTCAAGGGAGCGCTGAGCTTCGTACTCACCCGTTCGTTTTTTTGACCAACACCCGTCAAAAGAGCCGCTGCTGCTTCCGTGCGACCCTTGACTTGATCTAAGTCTACGCGCTGCACGCAAAGAGCACCTATGGGGTGAGCTGCTGACCTACCTCGGTCAGCGCTGGCAAGATATAGCCGTCCTTGCCAATCGTTACTCGCCAATCCTTCCCAGTCTCTTCCAGCCGCTGATTTATCCAGTCGACGGGAACCTGCTCTATGCCCGCGTTGATGTAGGGCGCATCGCCAGGAAACCTCGTCATATACTCCATGCGAAATGTCCTGAGCGCTTCAATACGTGCGTCATACTCTGGGTTGTTCGCCCCAGATCCTCCGCGACCAAAGCCCCACAGATAGGTTTCGAAACCCACCCGCTCGGTAGGGCCGCGCGCACCTCGTCCACCTCGACCGTCAGCTGTGGGACAACTGCCGCCATCCCCACCAATGATTAGACCGTCATCCCCATTGACAACGCCGCCTCCACCTTTTCCACCTGTTCCGGCAACGCCCCCATCACCGCCTCGTCCACCAATAATCACCCCCCTATTTCCATTGATTGTTCCGCTACCACCTTCCCCGCCCACACCTGCTGGGCTTTTGTTTAGGTTGCCAGCGACCCATTCTTCATGACCATCTTTCCATGCCCGCAATCGTTCAACAGAGAAATCAATTCCTTGATTTTTGTCGATCATGTCGGCGCAATTACCGCAAAGGAAAATGCCATTTGAGATGGACTTTCGCTCCAGTTCGGTCATTGATGCATCAAAGCGAGGTCCGTTGCTTGCGGCAGCGCAAATATGAGCAGCCTTACCAATGTAAAGGAATTTCTCAGGATCATCAGCTGAGGGCGCAATCGTCAGTTTTCTACAGTCCGGGTTCGAGCAGATAAACGCTGCGCGTTTGCCCAACACATCTATCACTGGTTTCAGAAAATCATCACGAGACATGTTTTTCATAATCCTCATCTTGAGTTACGACGTTTTAGAGTTGAACAATAAAATTGGGATCGAATTGTGCGTTTTCCGCTGTCCGTCCAAGCGTCGGATACCCGCATGGATTGCATACCACTCGACACTTTCCGACTTGGTAATCGCAGGAGTCATGCACATGCCCATGAACCCATAAATCAGCCTGAACCACCAACTCCTCCAGACTTGAAGCGTAGGCTGCGGAAAGCGGATCTGTAGCATAGCGGACAGGCACCGAACGAATGGAGGGCGCCATGTGAGTCACAACAACAGTCTTTCCATCGAACGACTCCGCAAGCTTCTTTGCCAACCAGGCACGTTGCGTTAAGTGGAACTGGACAGTGTCCCCAGCGCGTAATTTCCGGTACCCCTTTTTAGCTAACCGGATTCGCTTGTAGTCATTCAATCCGGACTCTGCCTCCATGAAGCAGTAGCGACGCTGATCGTCACCAAACAAACAAAAATCCGTCCACATTACGGCGCCGAGAAAGCGAACCCCATCAAGCCTAACTTCCCTACAATTCAAAAAAGTGACGTGCCCACTGGCGGCACAAGCTGCCTCAATATGATCCTGGACATCGTCAAGACTCCCCCCATACGCTTCATGGTTTCCCGGTACATAGAGCACAGGCAGGCCCGCAAACGCTTCGCTGGCCCAGCCAACAGCTTTAGCCCCCGTATGGATGTCACCAGCCAGGATTACCACGTCAGGTAGGCTGTCGAGCGGATTGATTCTTGGAGCCTGCCCATGCCAGAGCTCATGGTGTAAATCGGAAAGGACAAGTAGGCGCATCCCAGCAATCTTTCATCAATTTTACTCTTGAATCTGAACAGCTAAAACTAACACCAGATCGGTGTTGGAATTGGCAGTCGAGGGCACCGCCCAGCTCTTGGGGAGGAACGATAAGCCCGTGCTTGAAGCAACTGACTTGTTGCTGCTCAGACCACCGATGATCAGAATTTCGCCGTCGTTCATTGTGAGCGACGTCTGGATTTGCCGATTGCTCAGAGTTGGCGAGGACGTAACGCCTGTAGTGGTAGCGCTAAAGCTCGACACTTGGCCGTCAACACTAAGGTTTATTTTCCCAGATCCCAGCACTCGCGGCGTAACATTCAAAACCACTCCAGATTGTTGATAGGCGACCTGCTGCAGTGGATTGCCATTCTTGTCCAGCGTGGTCGACGCGATGGTGGGCACCTTGTCGCCGAAATTAACAGCAGTTTTTTCATAATCGTCGACAAGGGCCGTAGGGTTGGCAACCTGTTTAAACCTGCCATCCGATGCTATGGCATCCAGCACTACCTGAAAGTTATTTCCTTTCAGGGATAAAGCGGATCCAGACGAATCGCCAAGTCGAATGCCCAACTTCGCACCAAGCAAATCGGCGACCACGGATATGCCAAGACCGGCTGCGTCTTGAGAACTCACTTCGACAAACGTCGCCGAAATCTTAATCTTATGCGGCGCAACATCTATCGCCTTCGCAAGCAACGACGCCTTCTTCAGCTTTTCAGCAGGAGCGTTCAGGACGACGAGCCCACCCGCTACCGACGCAGGTTTAGCCTGAAATGCAGCATTCACCACATCCGACACAAAAGCGGCATTGCGATTTATTGGCCGGTAAACCTCGGTTTCAAAATCTTCCTCCGCCTTCGACTTGGCCAACATTGCGGCATCATCCATCTGGCGGAGCTCATCACGTTGGTCTGCCTTTCCGCGATCCCCCACAATCCCCACCGGCCCCGACAAGGCCAGCGAACGTCGGGCCGAGACTGTATCTTCTTTTATGCCCAGGTAGTAAATTCCGTCACGCTGAACGCTCGTAATCCCTTGTGCGGACAGTACACCCTCGACAAATTTAGGAAGCGCCTCTGCCGAGATACTCTTAACAGACACGGCTATGGTCTTGTCCATTGCCAGCAGCTCGGGACTGATCACATAGTCCCGCTTCATCATTTCTTTATACGTCGCCTGAGCAAATGCCACAACTGACAGGGACTTAAAATTGAGAACGAGCGTCTCCGCATGGAGAGCAATCGGCAACGTGAGCGCAAATATTGCGCACAATTTTTTCATTTCATGTTCTCCCTGCACTGCGGCGGCTCAGAGGCGATGACGCCACCTTTAGTTATGCTGAAACAATACGGCCCTTGGACGTAATAGCCAGCCACCTGCTGAGCAGCAGGCAATTGAACCGGCGTAGCAGCGGGCGGAACAGAACCGCCACCACCTTTCTGGGAAGCGCCAAGCCCCTTGCCAGCCATGCCCTGCGATAACGTTGTGTAGGCCCTAGGAACAGCCACAACAGCAAGCGCAATGCCAATGGGGAAGGCGAGAAGCCACTTGGGCAGCGCAAATTTTTGCTTCGTATGGATTTCTGCGCTCTTGTACCACTTGAACGCCTTCTTCGGGTAGGACCAGTATCGCGTTACCGCCGTCGCCATCCCCGCAAGACTGTCGGAGCATGCATCCCATTCGTACACCATAGCGCGTTGACCACCGAACAGCCTTCGATAATGCTGATGCTTACCGACGAGCGCACGTACAGACCCATCAATCAGCTTGGGATGCTGAGTAGTGATCCATATATCAAAGCCACGATGGCGGTGTGTATTGAGCCATGCCACATGAGCGGGAGCAATTGACGCTGACGACCGCGGCGGAAAGCAGCCTTGCGCCTCATCGATAATGACCAGGGAACCATCAGGCATCTCATCCCAATCAGGAACGAGCATAGGCGCCCCCGCCTTCGCAACCTGTACAGACTTCAGCGGCATGATGGCGTGAGGTAGCGCCAAGTCAGGAACTCCAGAAACAAATATTGGCCGTGCCTCTTCAGGGTGAGCAGCCCACCGATCAACCAGCGCGGCAAGCTTTTCGACCATGGAAAGAGTCTTTCCTGATCCAGGAACCCCAGTGTTCAAATCGATCATGATTAGCTCTTAAGTACATACTTCGCGGCGCCCACAGATGCCCACATAGCGACTCTGGCCATATAAGCACCGAAGATCATGCCCATCACCTGGGGAATACCGGAAAGTGCGGCAAGTTGAAGAACTGCTGATGGCATCGCCGACCAATTGCTTTGTGCGCTGGAGACCAGCGACGACACCAAGGCAGTGACGCCGGTATATGTAACTGCCGTGAAACCTAGTGCCACGATTGCACGCAGCACCAGAGGGCCGATAAGGCCCATCAGAAACGTAGCTATATTCAGCATGACAAGCTCCCATGATTCATGATCGCAACCCCTGCGCGAAAATAAGAGCTGCCGCCGCCGCGCCACATGCCAAGAAGATCGGGGATAGCGTCGTCATTAGATCGCACGTGGATTGATACTTGAGATCGTAGGTCTTGCCGAACATAGTGAAAGAGATAGGCGCAGGGCATCCAGTAGGGGCAGCAAATACCGTAGGAATAAAAGTCGCCGGCACATTGATCTTCTCCACGGTCGGCGACTCAGGCAGCGTGTAGTCATATCCGGGTATCGGGCCGGGCTCACCTGGCTTTATCACCGGATCAAGAGGGTTTTGGACTGTAGCAGGATCAGGGAACCCGATTGGGTTCGCCAGATCGCCAACCTTAGGCACCTGCCCTGTCGCAGCACGGATTGCCTCGATCATTTGAGCAGTCATAGGATTGTTGACTGTATCGTTGTACGCCTTCGTTCCGTTGACCGCAGCATCATCTTGCAAGACTTTGTTGATGATGTCGGCCATCTGCTGGGCGGGGATCACTTTTTCCTTCATATCCGCAGGCATGTCCTTCATCGCCTCAGGTACGGACACGGTTTTGGGCGGCTTTGCAGCAATCGGAACTGTGTAGTCAATCACCGCTCCGGGTGGCGTTTCAGCATAACCATACACAACAGCGGTTCGCGTGGTCCCGCCACCATTCCAAGCAGAATCGAGTGCTACGGTATACGTTGAGCCAGTGCCGTTCGGGGAAGTGCTACCGATACGGAGATTGCTGTATGTGACGCCTGGCGTGCTACAAGTGTAGGTGCCGCACTCACCGTACATAATCACCGCTCGACCAACGGTTAGAGGATCGCTCCCCTCCACTTGCTTGCCATTGTATGTCGCGCTGCGGAACGTCACTTCACTTGGATTGCCGCCGCCAGAACCAGGGGCCGAATCAGCGGGAGGCGTGTACGTCACCGTCCCATCAGAGTTGCGTATCCAGTCTATCGCGGCAGGCAACAGCAAACCGGCTAGCAGGCCATACGGACCGAGCCCAGACAAAATACGACTGGCACCGGCAGTGGCACCGCGTGACGCCATAGCGGAAAGAATCTCCCGCCCCACAAAGGTTGAAATTGGCGGCATCACCAGCGCCTGCGCCGTGCTGACAAAAAGATAGACTTGGATGGATAAAAGCGCAAAAAGTTTCTTTACAAAATTCATGATGGTTCACCTCGCGACCAGTCCAGATATTTACGGATTGCATTGAGGGCATAGACCGCCGCCCAGCACGCCAATACGGCGGCCATGACTATCTCTGCTGCATCTACGTAATCGGATTGGGTACAACCGGGGAAAGCAATCGCCTGGCTGACATACGCAATGCTGGAGGCACTGCCATCAATAGGCGTTGAGGATATTTGTAGATTCAGTGAGCCGGTCGAAGGATCGGCAGAGGTGCATGTAACTGTGCGCACAACTGCACCGTCAGCCACAATGGAACTGATCGGTGCATATGCCGCGCAAGCGGCACCCCCTGCATCCACGACGGTCGCGTAACAGGAAGCGCCGACTTGGTAGCTCATCGCATTAAGCGCCCGCTTTACGCTTGATGAAAGCGTAAACCTTGCTGATGCCGAACAGCGCCACGGACAGGCTCACCAGGCCGCCGATAACGGACAGCAGAGCAGTCTGCGCATCGGTGATGCCCTGCGTCGTGGCGGTAACGTCGATGGCGGCACTTGCAGCATTTGCGGCACCAACGGAGACCAGAGCGACGACGGTCAACAGACCCTTTTGAATATTGCTTTTCATATACAACCCCTATTACGAATGCCGGAAACCCGTCCGGCGCGGTACCACAAAAAAATTAATGCAGAACTTCGACAATGAAATAGCCTTCGTGGCAGTTCAACGCGGCGGTGTCGGCCGCCTCGCTGTAAGCATCAAACCGGCCTGCTTCATGCGCCCAAGGAGTGAATCCAACATCACCGTCCACTGGCATCAAAAACAATGCACTCTCCTTGTCCTGCACGATGAATTTGACCTCGCGCTTATGCGCCCACATTTTTGCCACCAGGGGCAGCAGTCTTTACTGCGTCAACTGGTCGCAGCGAATGGATAACGGTCTTTTGCGTTTTCCCGTTGGTGACAATCTCAATTTCCGCAAGTGCCATAAATGGCAACGAGCCAGCGAGGTGTTTGTATTTCTGGTATTCCTCCGCCTTACCGAGGCCGTACTCTGCGGTGGCCGTACCCATCGCGGTATCCTTACTGGTGTCGAGTTCGGTCTCGACAAACACCTTCGTGCTATCAAACGCCTGACCGTTGTCCATCGTGCCCTTGGAGAACTTCATGCCGGTGACTTTGATCGTGGAGGTAAATTTCATGTTGAGTTCCTATCTATAAGCGGCCTACGCAAAACCGTTTTCCCCATTGAGGCCAAAACATGGGACGGTCGTAATAAATTTCATCCAAGATGGAATCGCAGCGGGTTCTTGCTTATGCACTGGCACCGGGCCAGACGTAGCGTCACTGGTCAGCGGCTTCATGCGCTTAGGCCAGTAGTCCACACTGTCGTTGCACACCAGATCGAGCGCCTCCTTATCACCGTAGAGCTCACGGAATACGCGGAGATATTTTCCAAATTGGTGTTTGGTGACTTCGATGCATGCGGCCATAGTGATCTGGGCCGTCTTCTGCTTAACTTCCATTCTTCGCGGTGTATCCACCTGGGCAAATTCCACAAAGCACGGATACGCTCCGCAAAAATACTGCGACGGGTTCAGCAAAACTTCGGGCAAGATAATCATGCTGGTGTTCTTGAACTCGACCTCGCACCGGCACCAGGCACTCTCTTTGTCGCCTTCCTTCTTGCCCTTCTCATAGAATCGACAGAACTTACTGGACGTGCGCTGACCAATGGTCAAAGTACGCCCCTTGCCGCTGGGGCGGTTCCAGTTGCCAAGCTGCTGTATTTCTGGCGGACGGCCACCTTTCTTGAAGCTGTAGCCGCCATCCCACCATTGCTTTTCAGCCCAATCCACCGACAGCCGATCCCCGGAAAAGTCATCGTGAGCAAGATCAATTCGCGAGATCGAAGGACGCATCGCCACCTTCGTGAGGAAGTTGAACAACCGCCCTTCCCATCCCGCTATGGCGTTCTGGCAGCCTTGGCCGCTAAGGGTGACAAGCATCGTCGAGCGCTGACCACCAAAGCAGACGAACCCCATGTCATCACCCAGCACCCACGACTCCCGATAGAAGTTCATACCCCGGTCACGTTTGGACGTAATACCGAAGCCAAAGATACTTTCGAACTGACGGCTGGCTTCTTCGATGATTTGATCGTCTGCAACCAGAATCTGACGGGCAGTCTTAAAGAACGTGTCCTCCAGAACAGTGAAATTGATCCAGTCAATAATGCAGACTTGCCCTTCCGCTGGACGACGGACCATCACGGTTTTCGTTTTGCCGGAATCAGTCATGACCAACGACACTTCGCCAAGATGTTCTTCCGAAACCAAAGACCATTTTTCTGAAATGTCGTCCTCGTCGGCGCCAACTAAGTTTTCCCCCATGTTATTAATGGGGCGATCATCTGGCGCCGTTACCTGCGCTTTTTGCGGCACTAACCGGGCATTTCCGGCAGTCGCGGCGACACCCGGCGCCGGCGCTAGCGCGCTGTCGACGTGGTCGCCGCCATTGCCAAGCGACTTGCCGATGCCAAAAATCTTCACTTTCACAGATCGCGCGATGGACGATCCGCCCGATGCAGCAACATAGGCTTCTGCAGGTGTATTAATTTTCTTCATGCGATTTCAGATTGCTGCCTGGGACATGTTTAGGGCTGAGATTGGAGTCGAAGACGGAGTTGATTTCCAAGCAAAACTTCTCAATAACTACGATTCGTTCTTCATCGTTCAGCTTCACGAATTGATCGACAAACATCTTGGTGAGGGTCGCGCAGACAAGCACGTTGGGCGAGTGAAGGAGGCTCATTTGAACTCAGCATCCAAGGCGCGTTTCCGCACGAGCTCAACATTCACAAAAACGCGCTTGCCGATCTTCATGATTGGCCAATAGCCGCGATCCGCCTGCGCGATGAAGACCGACGCAGGCAAGCCAATGGCAGCAGCGAACGACTCACGTGTCATGAGTGGCACGGCGAGTTGCATCGGCGCAAGCTGGTCAAATTTCGGAATGTCGCCCATAATTGAATCCATAAGTTTCTGTTGGCGGTAATATTTACCGCTTTGTCGAACAATAATACCTATCTAGGTTGATGTCAAGCATGGAAAATTCTCCTGAGCATAAAAAAATTGGGCACCTGGGCGACCGTCTCCGTGCAGTCGTGCAGCTGACACTGACCCAATCCAGGCGTTTTAAGGAGCTGGAGGAGCTCTCACAAATTCCGGCTACCCACTGGCGAAACTTCTTCAGCGGCAAGCAGCGCCCGACCGTCGAAATGATTGAATTCGCATCGAAGCAGTGGCCAGAGCACGCTTTCTGGCTAGCGACAGGCATCGACGACACCGAACGCGGGCATATCGATCCCTATGGGCCGCCTGACACGGGTACCAACTTGGATGCCATCTACATGGAGCGGCGTGCTGCCGCACGTGTCTTCAGAGCGGCAATAGATCGGGCGGACTATATCGAGGCTCGTCTGCAGGAAGACCCTCATTTCGAGCAGGACGACCAAGTAGTTAAACTTGAATCGCTGCTCGTTCAGCTCAGGCGCTTACGGGACGAAGAAGAACGTACGATGAATGAATTGGAAAAGAATGGCGATCAAGAAAACTGAAACTGGCTGGCTCGTAGACGCGCAACCAGCCGGACGTGGCGGCAAGCGCTTTAGGAAATCGTTCAAAACTCAGGCGGAAGCGAAGGCGTGGGAAGCATGGCTTAAAACGCAAATAAACCAAAAGGCGGAGTGGGCTCCCGATAAGCGAGACATCAGGAAAATTACCGACCTAGTCGATACCTGGTTCCAACATCACGGAGTCGGCCTGCGGTCTGGGAAGGACACTTACGCTCGGCTGAAAGCAATGATGGCGGCAATGGGAAATCCAACGGTTGAGAACTTCGATGTCAGTATGTTTGCGGAGTACCGCACGAAGCGTCTAAGCGTAGGTATTTCTGCCAACAACCTGAACCGCGAGCATGCCTATTTGCGATCGGTGTTTAACGAATTAGAAAGGCTGGGATTCTGGACAAAAGAAAACCCGCTTGCGAAGCTTCGACAATTCAAGATCACGGAAACAGAGCTCTCTTACCTGACGCTGCCACAAGTGACACACCTTCTCGACGCGATCAGCAAAGGCCGCAACAAGCATGCGCTGCTAGTGACCAAGATATGCCTGGCAACCGGTGCCCGATGGAGCGAAGCGGAGGAACTGCGGCTTTCGCAAATCCACACCGGACTCATCCAGTACGCAAGAACTAAGTCTGGCAAGGTTCGATCAGTACCAATTCAATCCGAGCTGGAGACAGAATTGCGGGAGCACCATAAAACACACGGCGAAGGGGAAAGAGTCTTTGGGTATGCGTTCTCAGCGTTCCGAGAAGCAATTGAACGGTCAGAGATTGTACTGCCCGACGGACAGCTCACACATGCGCTCCGACACACATTTGCCAGCCACTTCATGATGAACGGCGGCAACATCATCACGCTCCAGCGCATACTGGGGCACTCCAGCTTGACGATGACCATGCGTTACGCACACCTAGCGCCGGAGCATTTGCAAGAGGCCAAGAACCTCAATCCGTTAGCGCTGTTGACACTCGGTTGACAGTAGAAAAGAACAAGGACTTAGGTTCGCACCTAAGTCCTTGTTTTTATTGGTGGGCCTCCCGTGAGTCGAACACGGCACCAACGGATTATGAGTCCGCTGCTCTAACCAAGCATGAGCTAGAGGCCCAGGGTCTTGCTTTGCGCTGGGGACAGTTGCCAGCCCCTCCTACGCGCGGTCGTTTTTAAAACGAACTCGCGAGGATAAGGGCTAGCGCCGCCACTAGTCAAGTCTTAGTTGCCTTCCAAGAAGCTTTTCAGCTTGTCCGAACGCGATGGGTGGCGCAGCTTGCGCAGCGCCTTGGCTTCGATCTGGCGTATCCGCTCGCGCGTGACGTCGAACTGCTTGCCCACCTCTTCCAGCGTGTGGTCGGTCGACATTTCGATACCGAAACGCATGCGCAGCACCTTGGCTTCGCGCGGGGTCAGCGAGTCCAGCACGTCCTTGACCACGCCGCGCATCGAGGCGTGCAAGGCGGCGTCGGATGGCGCCAGCGTGTTGTTGTCCTCGATGAAGTCGCCCAGGTGCGAATCGTCGTCGTCGCCGATCGGCGTCTCCATCGAAATCGGTTCCTTGGCGATCTTCATGATCTTGCGGATCTTGTCCTCGGGCATCTCCATCTTGATGGCCAGCGTCGCCGGATCCGGCTCGGCGCCGGTTTCCTGCAGAATCTGGCGGGAAATCCGGTTCATCTTGTTGATGGTCTCGATCATGTGCACCGGAATACGGATGGTGCGCGCCTGGTCGGCGATCGAGCGGGTGATGGCCTGGCGTATCCACCACGTCGCATAGGTCGAGAACTTGTAGCCGCGGCGGTATTCGAACTTGTCGACCGCCTTCATCAGGCCGATATTGCCTTCCTGGATCAGGTCGAGGAATTGCAGGCCGCGGTTGGTGTATTTCTTGGCGATCGAAATCACCAGGCGCAAGTTGGCCTCGGTCATTTCGCGCTTGGCCTTGCGCGCCTTCATTTCGCCGGCCGCCATCTGGCGGTTGATGTTGCGCAGGTCCGGCAACGGCAGCACGACGCGCGCCTGCAGGTCGATCAGGCGCTGCTGCAGTTCCTTGATGGTCGGGATATTGCGACCCAGGATGGCGCTGTAGGCGTGCCCTGCGGCCACTTCGCCGTCCACCCATTCCAGATTGGTTTCATTGCCCGGGAAGACTTTGATGAAGTGGGCGCGCGGCATGCCGCACTTGTTCACGGCCACGTCGAGGATCTGCTTCTCGATATGGCGCACTTCGTCGACCTGGCCGCGCAGCGTGTCGCACAGCTTCTCGACCACCTTGGCGGTGAAGCGGATGCCCAGCAGCTCGTACGAAATCGCTTCCTGCGCCTTGACGTAGGCCTTGGAGTTGTAGCCTTCCTTCTCGAAGGCGCGGCGCATCTTGTCGAATTGCAGGGAGATGACGTCGAATTTTTCCAGCGCGGCGTTTTTCAACGCTTCCAGCTGTTCAGCCGAGAAACCTGCCGCGCCGGAGGCGCTCGCTTCTTCCTCTTCCTCTTCTTCCTCTTCTTCCTCTTCCTCTTCGTCCTCTTCCTCTTCGGCCGGCGCGGCCGCTACCGGCGCGGCGACTTCCTCGCTCTCGTCGACCAGGCCGTCGACGATTTCGTCGATCTTGATTTCATCGGCGCGGATGCGGTCGGAGGCGGCGATGATCTCGGCGATCGTCACCGGGCAGGCGGAGATCGCCTGGATCATGTCTTTCAGGCCGTCTTCGATGCGCTTGGCGATCTCGATCTCGCCTTCGCGGGTCAGCAGCTCGACCGAGCCCATTTCGCGCATATACATGCGCACCGGGTCGGTGGTGCGGCCGAAATCGGAGTCGACGGTCGACAGCGCCGCTTCGGCGGCCGCTTCGGCTTCGTCGTCGCTGGTGACGGTGGCGACGTTGTCGGACAGCAGCAGGGTCTCGGCATCGGGCGCGTGCTCGTAGACGGCGATGCCCATGTCGTTGAAGGTGCCGATAATGCCCTCGATCGCTTCCGGATCGACGATATTCTCAGGCAAATGGTCATTGATCTCGGCGTACGTGAGGAAGCCGCGTTCCTTGCCGAACTTGATCAGGGTCTTGAGTTTCTGGCGGCGGCGTTCGAGCTCTTCCTCGGTCGCTTCCGTGTCCGACGAGAAAGCGTCCTTCAGCAGCGCCTTTTCCTTGGCCTTGCGGTCCTTGGCCTTGGCCTTGTCGACCGCCTTCAGCTCGGCGCGTTCGACCGCGTTCAGCGCGGCGACTTCGTCGTTTTCCGGCTGGAATTCTTTCGGCTTGCGCCCGCGCCTGCCCGGCACTTTGACCGACGGCAGCACGTAGCCCGACGTATCAATCGCAGCCAGCGTCGCCGCATCGGTGGTCTGGCTGACCGCCGGCGGGTTGCTGGCGACACGCGTTTCCGATTTGTCCGCCGTTTTAGCGGATTTTGCGGTCACTTTGCTCGGCTTTACAGCCGCTTTGGATTCAGGTTTCTTGATTGGCACAGGCGCTTTCGATTACACAACGACTTGCTTATTTAGGATAAAGTTTCTTGCGGCCCTCTCGGGCCTACGTCTTCGAACTTGCCGACTGCACAAGTGCGACAATACTACGACTTACTTACACCTGGTCGGGCCGATCGACCTCAACAGAACCCCACCCTCTCGGCGGAAATTCTACTGCATCAGACACGTGCGTGGGGGCAAGAAACCATGACTAGGTTAGAAAGCAAACAGAACGTCTGCCGTGCAGCGCCGCCGTAGCGCGCTGCCGTAACCAAAGCTGGCCCTGGCCGCCGACACCCGTTCTTCCATGTCGATCAAGAGCCTAACTTACTGAAAACAAACACACTCTGAACTGAAAAACGATGCCAAAACATACAACACTTAGCGTTTTATTATAGCACGTCACTTTTCAATTTCCAGAGGGCAGAACCCCACTTCTGCCCGCTGCAATCATGACAGAAACATTACTATACAAAACGCCTTACAACATTATCGATTAGCTAACTCCGCCTCCGCTTCGCGCAGCAGCTGATTTTGCTGCGCCGTCAGTTCGCGGTAGCGCACGCCGATCTCGTCGGACGACAATCCCGCCGCGAACAGCTGGCTCAGCTCCTGCTTCAGGGCCTCGGTCTTCACCTGCCGGATAATCCCGCGCAACTCCATCCGCACCGCATCGATATCCGCCTCCGGCTCCTTGGCGATCTCGCCGATCAGCGCGTCGTACTCGTCGCCCTGCGACTTCAGGTGCTGGGCAAAGGCCGCGAAGCCGCCGTTCGGCCCCATCGCCTGGGCCGAGGCCACCAGCTGGACCAGGCGCTCGGCCGGCGCCGCGCCAAAGTAATTGAACGCAGCCAGCGCCGCCTCGTCGATATTCAGCGCCAGCGGCGGATGCGCCACCAGCATGCGCACGATCTGCAACTCCAGCCCGACCGGCACCGGCCGACCGGTGCGCGGCGGCGCCTGGCGAGAGACGGCGACCGGCTTGGCCAGCTCGAACAGCACCTCGATCTCGGACGGCGTGCTCTGCGTCAACTGCGCCAGGCCGCGCACGATCTGCAGGCGCAGCGAGGTCGGCGTCATCGCCTGCAGCATCGGCTTGGCGTCGAACTGGGCGCGGGCCCGGCCTTCCGGACTCTGCAAATCATGCTCGCCCACCGCTTCCTTGACCAGGAACTGCGACAGCGGCATGGCTTCGTGTATTTCCTGCTCGAACGCCTCGTTGCCATAGGTGCGGACATAGCTGTCCGGGTCGTGCTCGGTCGGCAGGAACAGGAATTTGATGGTCTTGTTATCCGTCACGTGCGGCAGACAGGCTTCCAGCGCGCGCCGTGCGGCGCGGCGGCCGGCCTTGTCGCCGTCGAAGCTGAAAATCACCGTGTCGGTTTGACGCAACAATTTCTGTACGTGATGGGTGGTGCAGGCGGTGCCCAGCGTCGCCACGGCTTGCGGGAAACCCATCTGCGCCAACGCCACCACATCCATATAGCCTTCCGTCACCAGCACATAACCCGCATCGCGGATCGCCTGGCGCGCTTCGAACAAGCCATACAACTCGAATCCCTTAGAAAATAAAGGCGTTTCGGGAGAATTCAAGTACTTCGGCTCACCGTGGTCGAGCACCCGGCCGCCAAAGGCGATGACCTGGCCTTTGGTGTTTTTAATCGGAAACATCACGCGCTCGCGGAAGCGGTCGTAGCGTTTGCGGTTGCCGCCGTCCTCGTCCACCTTGTCGATCACCAGGCCGGCTTCGGCCAGCGCCACCGCCTCGTAATCGGGGAAGATGGAGCGCAGGTTGTCCCAGCCGGGCGGCGCGTAGCCGAGGCCGAAACGTGCGGCGATCTCGCCGGTCAGGCCGCGATTCTTCAGGTAGGCGATGGCGTCGGTGGCGCCGCGCAGCTGGGAGCGGTAAAACTCGCTGGCGCGCGTCATCGCCTCGGTCAAAGCCAGGCTCTGCGCGGCCATCTGCGCGCGCTGGGCCGGCGGAATCTTGTCGTCCTGCTCGGGCACAACCATGCCGACGTTCTGCGCCAGGTCCTTGACGGCGTCGACAAAGCCCATGCCGGAGTATTCGATCAGGAAGCCGATCGAGGTGCCGTGGGCGCCGCAGCCGAAGCAATGGTAGAACTGCTTGGTCGGGCTGACCGTGAAACTGGGCGATTTTTCGCTGTGAAACGGGCACAGGCCCATGAAATTCGCGCCGCCTTTTTTCAGCTGCACATAGCGCCCGACCACGTCGACGATGTCGACCCGGTTCAGCAAATCGGAAATAAAGGATTGTGGGATCACAGGCTAGACGGTCTTGTTATGGATCAGACTATACCGCCGCAGCGATCCGGTTTTGAGCCGGATCAAGCTGCGGCGGAGGGAACTGCAACGGCATTATGCCGGGGTCAGCGCTTTCTTGACCAGCGCGGACACCACGGTCATGTCGGCACGGCCGGCCAGCTTCGGCTTGACGATGGCCATGACCTTGCCCATGTCCTGGGGACCGGCGGCGCCCGAGGCGGCCACGGCGGCGGCCACTTCGGCGGCGATTTCCTCGTCCGACAGGCCGGCAGGCATGTAGGCGGTCAGCACCACCAGTTCGGCTTTTTCGATGTCGGCCAGGTCGGCGCGGCCGCCGGCTTCGAACTGGGTGATCGAATCCTTGCGCTGCTTGATCATTTTTTCCACGATGGCCACGGTCTGGTCGTCGTTGACTTCGATACGCTCGTCGACTTCCTTGCGCTTGATTTCAGCCAGGATCAGGCGGATGGTCGCCAGGCGGCCGGCTTCCTTGGCGCGCATGGCGTTTTTCATGTCTTCGGTGATTTGTTCTCTCAGGCCCATGGCGTTTCTTTCAGAAAATTAACGGAGTAAAAATGCGAAAACCCGCTGCGGCGAACCGGAGCGGGTATCTTCCAGATGCAACGAGATACAACCCGAGGCGTAAGCGCCATACTACCGGGTTGAATCTGCAAGAGCAGTCTTAGAACAGTTTTTTCGGCAGTTGCTGGCTGCGGATGCGCTTGTAGTGACGCTTCACTGCAGCTGCCAGCTTGCGCTTACGCTCAGCCGTTGGCTTTTCGTAGAACTCGCGTGCGCGCAGTTCGGTCAGCAGACCGGTTTTTTCGATGGTGCGTTTGAAGCGACGCATTGCGACTTCGAACGGCTCGTTTTCTTTAAGGCGAATAGTGGTCATGTAAAAATTCAAACCGTTTGAGGTTATAGGGAGAAAGAGACTATAGCAGCTTTTGCGGGAAAATGGAAGACGCCTGGCCATCTGAACGGCCAGCCATCAGGCTTTCACTGCAAAAACAACGCGGCGTATGGTGCAATCTTTCAGGAACTTCAACGATTGCGTGACGCCACTAACTTCCAGAGACCGCCAGTATATCAGACTGCTTGCCCCGCCGCCACACCGGATGCCCATGCCCATTGGAAGTTGTAGCCGCCCAGCCACCCGGTCACGTCCACCGCTTCGCCGATGAAGTACAGGCCCGGCACCTTGTTGGCCATCATGCTCTGCTGCGACAGCTCGCGGGTGTCGACGCCGCCGCGCGTCACTTCAGCCTTCTTGTAGCCTTCGGAGCCGTTCGGCGTGATCGTCCACTGGTTGATCGCCGCGCCCAGCTTGCGCAGCTGCGCATCGGGCAAGTCGGCCAGGCGCGCATCCAGCGCGAAGCCGTGCGCCAGCAGCAAGCCTTCCGCCAGGCGCGCCGGCAGCCACTGCGACAGCACATTGCCCAGCTGCTTCTTGATCGTGCCCTTGCCTTCGATCAGCGTGGCCGCCAGGTCCAGCTCGGGAATCAGGTTGATGACGATGGGCGTACCCGGCGTCCAGTACGAGGAGATCTGCAGGATCGCCGGACCGGACAGGCCACGGTGGGTGAACAGCAAGTCTTCGCGGAAGCGGCCGCCGGTCGGGTTGCGGCCCTTGAAGGAGCCGGTTTCCACGTCGACTTCCAGCGCGATGCCGGCCATTTCGACGAACGGCGCCCACTGCTGCGGGTCGAAGGTCAGCGGCACCAGCGCCGGGCGCGGCTCGACCATGCGCAGCGCGAACTGTTCGGCGATGCGGTAGCCGAAGTCGGTGGCGCCGATCTTGGCGATCGACAGGCCGCCGGTGGCGATGACCACGCTGTCGGCCTCGATGTCGCCGGTGTCGGTGTGCAGCAGGAAGCCACCCTCGTCCGCCCGCGCCAGGCTGCTGACCTTGCACGGCATGCGCCAGTGCACGTCGCCGGCGGCGCATTCGTCTTTCAGCATGTCGATGATCTGTTCGGCCGAGTCGTCGCAGAACAGCTGGCCGCGATGCTTCTCGTGGTAGCCGATGCGGTGCTTCTTGACCAGCGCAACGAAGTCGGCGGCGGTGTAGCGCGACAGCGCGCTCTTGCAGAAGTGAGGATTCTCGGACAGGAAGTTGGCCGGACCAGCGTTGATGTTGGTGAAGTTGCAGCGGCCGCCGCCGGAGATGCGGATTTTTTCCGCCAGCTTGGTGGCGTGGTCGATCAGCACCACGCGCTTGCCGCGCTGGGCCGCCGTCGCCGCACACATCATGCCGGCCGCGCCCGCGCCGATTACCGCTACATCAAACTTTGCCATATCAAATCCAATCGTCCAAAGGCGTATTGTACTTGAAGGCCCGGCCTGCTTACTCGATCGGCTCGCTCACCCGCTGGCGCGACTGCAGCGTGCGCGACACCAGCAGGCACTGCGCCACCTGCTCGGCGATCGACGGCGGCACCGGCACGTCGCCGTCCAGCACCGAGCGTATCCAGGCCGCCGTGGTGGCCGCGTCCTTGTCCTCCGGCAGCAGCGGCAATTCGCCCACCGAGGTCTGCTTGGGCACCAGCGTCGTGCGCAGGCCGCCGTGGAACCAGTCGATCTGCTGCGCCTTGTTGGCGTTGGCCACCGTCTCGCCCTCGGTGCCGCGCATCAGGAAGGCGTCGCCGCGCTCCGGCAAGGCCGCCGTGGTGAAGTATTCGCCCAGCATTTCCAGATATTCCGGGTGCGTGTACGACACCAGCCGCAACGCCGGCCCGGCGAACGGCTGCATGATCTTGACCAGCGTGTGGGTCGAATTGCGCACGCCCAGCCGGCGCCGCAGCGACAGCATATAGGCCAGCTTGGGCGCCAGCGTGTCGATGGTGATGAAGGCCGGATGCCCCTGCGACATGGCCTCCTCCGCCTCGGCACGGTGGCGCGCGGCCGGCACGCCCAGCGCCTCGAACACCTCGGCCGTGGCGACGCGGCCGGCGTCGTGCGCCACGCCGTGCACCAGCACCGGCACGCCCTCGCGCGCCAGCAGCATGGCCAGCAGCGGCGTCAGGTTGGCCATCTTGCGGGCGCCGTTGTAGCTGGGGATGCAGACCGGGGCGAACTGCCCGGGCGGCGCGCTGAGCGGCTCGAAAGCGGCCTCGGCCGCATCGAGGAAACCGGCGATCTCCTCCACCGATTCGCCCTTGATGCGCATGGACAGCAAGATGCCGCCCAGCTCCAGGTCGGAAACGCGGCCGTCCAGCATGGCTTGATACAAGTCGTGGGCGTCGTCCCGGGTCATGCTGCGGGCGCCGTTTTTGCCGCGGCCTATTTCTTTGATGAAACGTGCGGCCAGGAAGGGTTCGGGGGATTGTGTCGTCATGGCGTCAGCTTAAACCAGTCCGCCGCATTTCGGCTACACTATCCCTCCCCCGCAATAAATATACGTAGAGAATCATGATTTCCCCAGACATCGAAAACATCAACGTCACCTCGTTCGCGCCGATGCCGTCGCCGGAAGCCTTGCACAGCAAGCTGCCGCTGACCGACAGCGCCTCGGACACCGTGATGAAGGGCCGCGAAGCCCTGCGCAACATCATCGACCGCCAGGACAAGCGCCTGTTCGTGGTCGTCGGTCCATGCTCGATCCACGATCCCGTGGCCGGCCTGGATTACGCCCGCCGCCTGAAAGCCCTGCAAGCCGAAGTGGCCGACACCATGCTGCTGGTGATGCGCGTGTATTTCGAAAAGCCGCGCACCACCACCGGCTGGAAGGGCTATATCAACGATCCGGACATGGACGATTCCTTCCGCGTCAACGTCGGCATGGAAAAGGCGCGCCAGTTCCTGCTGGACGTCTGCGAGCTGGGCCTGCCGACCGCCACCGAGGCGCTGGATCCGATCTCGCCGCAATACCTGGGCGACCTGATCGCCTGGACCGCCATCGGCGCCCGCACCACCGAATCGCAGACCCACCGCGAAATGTCGTCCGGCCTGTCGACGCCGGTGGGCTTCAAGAACGGCACCGACGGCGACATCAGCATCGCCATCAACGCCATCCTGTCATCGGCGCACCCGCACTCCTTCCTGGGCATCAACGCGCAGGGCAATGTGGCGATCGTGCGCACGCGCGGCAACGCCTACGGCCACGTGGTGCTGCGCGGCGGCGACGGCCGTCCGAACTACGATTCGGTATCGATCGCGATCGCCGAGCAAGCGCTGGCCAAGGCCAAGCTGCCGGCCAACCTGGTGGTCGACTGCTCGCACGCCAACAGCTACAAGAAGCCTGAGCTGCAACCGCTGGTGATGGCCGACGTCATCCACCAGATCGTGCAGGGCAACCAGTCGCTGGTGGGCGTGATGATCGAGTCCAACATCGTCGGCGGCAACCAGAAGATCCCGGCCAACCTGAGCGAGCTGAAGTATGGCTGCTCCGTGACCGACGGCTGCATCGACTGGGAAACCACCGAGAAGATGCTGCTCGACGCGCACAAGCAGCTGAAGCAGCGCCCGTAACCCCGCACCCCGCCACGCCCGGGGTCTGACCCCGTACGGGGTCAGACCCCTTTTGCAGTGGGGTAAGCGACGCTCAGACGAAGGCCATCACCCTGGTGGCCACTCCGAAAGACCCCGCTAGCGCCGCCTCGGCCTTGCTGGCCGGGGCGCTCAGTTCATCGAGATCCAGATAGACCTTGCAGTCCTCCACCTTGACCGAATAGCGGCGCGCATGACTGTCGCGCGGCTCGGCATCCGCACACTCCAGCACCGCATGCACCTGCTCCTCGCCAACGCGGAACAGCGCCACGCCCGGCAACTCCTGCCAGGCCAGCCCGCGCGGCACCAGGCGCGCGCCGCTCATGGGCACATCCTTGAGTTTGCAAATCAGCTTCCATTGTCCAGACATCGCTTGCCTCCGTGATCGACTTTTTATAGTGATGTAAGCAAAAGCGGTGCCACGGAAAACGCCCGGCCAGCCCGGGCAAATGGCGAAATGGCGCACTTCGCCAGTGCGGTGCGGACCTGCCGTGGTGCATGCTGGCACGCACTTTCCATTACAATGGCGGATTCCTCTTTTCATTTGTGCACTCTTCATGATCGTTCTCGGCGTTGAATCCTCCTGTGACGAAACCGGCCTTGCGCTGTACGACACGCAACACGGCCTGCTGTCGCACGCCCTGTATTCGCAAGTGGCGATGCATGAAGAGTACGGCGGCGTCGTGCCCGAGCTGGCCTCGCGCGACCACATCCGCCGCGCCATCCCGCTGCTGACGCAGACGCTGGAAGGCGCCGGCAAGTCGCTGGCCGACATCGACGCCATCGCCTACACGCAAGGCCCCGGCCTGGCCGGCGCGCTGCTGGTCGGCTCGTCCGTGGCGTGCAGCCTGGGCCTGGCGCTGGACAAGCCGGTGCTGGGCGTGCACCACCTGGAAGGCCATCTGCTGTCGCCGCTGCTGGCGACGCAACCGCCGGAATTCCCCTTCATCGCGCTGCTGGTATCGGGCGGCCACACGCAGCTGATGCGGGTGGACGGCGTCGGCCAGTACACGCTGCTGGGCGAAACGCTGGACGACGCCGCCGGCGAAGCCTTCGACAAGTCGGCCAAGTTGCTGGGCCTGGGTTATCCGGGCGGTCCCGCGATTTCGCGCCTGGCCGAGTTCGGCGATCCGGCAGCTTACAAGCTGCCGCGCCCCATGCTGCACACCAAGGATTTCAATTTCAGCTTCTCCGGCCTGAAAACGGCGGTGCTGACGGTGGTGAAGAACCACGAGGAAAAAGTCATCGCCAATATCTGCGAGCAGGACAAGGCCAACATCGCGCGCGGCTTCGTCGACGCGATCGTCGATGTGCTGACCGCCAAGTGCGTGTCCGCGCTCAAGCACACCGGCCTGAAGCGGCTGGTGATCGCGGGCGGCGTGGGCGCCAACTCGCAGCTGCGGGCGTCGCTGAACGCGGCGGCAGCCAAGAAAAAGTTCAAGGTCTACTATCCGGAGCTGGAATTCTGCACGGATAACGGCGCGATGATCGCCTTCGCCGGGGCCATGCGCTTGATGATCAACCCGGACGCGGCAAAGAAGGACTACTCGTTCAACGTGCGGCCACGCTGGCCGCTGGACGAGATCAAAGTCGTTTAACCCTGGGCGAAAGCGACTGAGGCGAGTACGGCCAGGCCGGCCAGCGCCAGCAGGTATTTGACCTTGCCCTTGCCCAGACGTACGCCGCGCGCAGCGATGCGCTCGCTGCGCAGACGGTGCTCGTCGGACGACGATTCGTGAACCACGTTATTCGTTGTTTTTTGTTCAGTTGCGGTATTCATAACAGCCTCCATGTTTGTTGATCATCTTCCTTTCTGGAGGGCAATGCAATTGTCGTGCCAACCAACTGGATCAAATTTTGTCCATATGGCAGAATTTTAGGCGCTTTTGTGGTGAGCACGCGACACGATACGGCTGGGCAAGCACCAAATCCGTGCGGGCCGCCTAGCGCGCCGCCAGCCGCTGCGGCGCCCGCTCCGCGACAAAATCGATGAAGTGCCGCACCCGCAGCGGCATCTGGGTGCGCTGCTGGTAGTACATGAACACGCCGTTGTTGCGGCTGGCCGTGTGCGGCAGCAGCGGCACCAGCGCGCCGCTGGCCAGCTCGGCCTCGATCATGAAGACCGGCAGCTGGCCGATGCCCACCCCGCTCAGCACCGCCACCAACTCCCCTTCCACCGTATTGAAGCTGGCCACCGCCGGCACCTCCTGATAGACCGTGGCGCCGTCCACCTGCAACTCCCACGGCATCATGCGGCCGGTGGTCGGACGGCGGAAGCCGGTGCAGCGGTGCCGCTGCAAATCCGCCACCGTCTGCGGCGTGCCGTGCAGCGCCAGGTAGGCGGGCGCGGCGCAGGGCAGCAGCACGATGTCGCCCAGCTTGCGGGAAATCAGGTTGCGCTCGGGCGGACTGCCGGCGCGGAAGCCGACGTCGATCTTGCTTTCCACCAGATCGGTGAAATGGTCGTCCAACTGCAGATCGAAGTGCGCGCCCGGGTAGCGCCGCTGGAACTCCGGCAGCAGCGGGATGATGACGGCGTTGCCGATCGACATGGGTGCGGCCACGCGGATCAGGCCGTCGGCTTCGAGGCGGCTGTTGCGGACCTGGTCCAGCGCCTCGTCCAGCAGGCGCAGGCCGGGGTTGGACAGCTCGAACAGGCGCAAGCCCTCCTCCGTCAGGCTCAGGCTGCGCGTGGTGCGGTGAAACAGGCGCACGCCCAGATGCTCCTCCAGCTGCCGCACCGCCTTGCTGACAGCTTGCGGCGTCAGGCCGGCCTCCACCGCCGCCTGGCTGAAACTCTTGGCGCGCACCACGCCGATGAACAAACTGATGACCCGGGCTTTATCCATATTTACAACCAAAAGGTGATAATCAAACAGCTTTCCTATGGCTAGTGTAGCAGGCGGCGCGTGGCTACACTGGCCTGCATCAACTCACCACAAAGGAAACGATCATGACCGGCACTGCACAAAAAGTATGGTTCATCACCGGCGCGTCGCGCGGCTTCGGCTTGCTGACCGCGCAACAGGCGCTGGCGCGCGGCGACTACGTGGTCGCCACCGCCCGCGATCCGCACAGCGTCACCGCCGCCCTTGGCGAGCACGCGCATCTGCTGGCGCTGCGGCTGGACGTCAAGCTGGAAGCCCAGGCGATCACCGCCGCCCAGCAGGCGGTGGCGCGCTTCGGCCGCATCGACGTGCTGGTCAACAACGCTGGCTACGGCCTGCTGGGCGCGGTGGAGGAAGCCAACGCCGAGGAAGTGCGCGCACTGTACGAGACCAACGTCTTCGGCCTGCTCAACGTCACCCGCGCCGTGCTGCCGGTGATGCGCCGCCAGGGCAGCGGCCACGTCATCAACATCTCGTCGGTCGGCGGTTATTCGGCCTTTGCCGGCTGGGGCGCGTACGCCTCCACCAAGTTCGCGGTCGAAGGCTTGAGCGAAGCGCTGGCGATGGAGCTGGCGCCGCTGGGCATCAATGTGACGGTGGTGGAGCCGGGCTTCTTCCGCACCGACTTCCTCGACGCCTCGTCGCTGATCAGCACCCGCGACCGCATCGAAGACTACGCCGCAACCGTGGGCGCGATGCGCGAGTTCGCGGCCGGCGTCAACCACCAGCAGCCGGGCGATCCGGCCAAGCTGGCGGTCGCCCTGCTGCAACTTGCCGACAGCGCCAAGCCGCCGGTGCGCCTGCAACTGGGCTCGGATACGGTGGAACGCGTGCGCGCCAAAAACCTGTTCGTCGAGACGGAAATGGCGCAGTGGCTGGAGCTGGCGGTATCGACCGATTTCGCCCCGCAGCAAAAGGCCGCTTAAAGTTTGCCGGGCGGGTGGAGCGACAACAGGTCCTCACGTGGATAGCTCCATCCCGGCACGCCCTCGGGACACGGCGCGGCCTCGCCGAAATGCAGCGTCGTGAAATTCCCGCGCGGCGTGGCGGCGAAGCGGTAGTCGGCCAGGTCGCTGGTCGGCAGCATCAGCGCCGGCAGGCGGGCAAAGCGCAGCCAGGCATCGACCTGGCAGTTCTTGTCCTTCAAAATGCGCAGGGCCGGCAGGCTGGCCAGCACCGCGCCGAATTGCTGCACGGCGGGCGACAAGGCCTGCTTCGTTTCAGGCGCGCCGACCAATCCGGCAGGACAAGCCAACGGCGCCAGCCACTCCGGCGCCAGGCTGGCGACGCCACGCCGCAGACGATAGTAGCCCTGCTTCTCGTTGGCCTCCACGCTGGCATACGCCCAGCACAAAGGCTGCGACGGAAACGCCGTCATCGCCACATCCATCACGCGCACCGATGGATCGGCGTTCAGCAAGGCAGCGGTGATCTGCTCGCGGCCCGCGCGCGACGCCACGCCCTGCACCGCGATGAAGCCGGCGCTGACGGCCAGCGCCAGCAGCAAGCCCGCACGGCCACGCGTACCGGCGCGCAACTGCGCCGCGCCGCAAGCCGACGCAATCAACAGCAGCGCGGCGAACGAAGTCCACGCCAGATAACCTTTGGCCGCAAACACCACCAGCGCCGCGAACAGGCAGGCCAGGCCGAGCATGCGCAGCCAGCGCCAGCGCATGATGAGCGCCATCGGCACGCCGACCGCCACCCAGAACAAGGGCTCGACGATGAACACCATGTCGCCGTAGAACCAGCGCCCGTCGAATGGATACCAGGGATGGATGCCGTAGGAATTGGTAAAGTCCATCAGCAGATGCAGCGCAAGCCCCAGGCCCACGCTCAGGGCCAGGCCAAGCCGCGCCGTGCGACTGGCCTTCAACAGCGCGCGTGCCGACGGCCAGCATAGCCACAGCAAGGCCGCCAGCAGCAAAGCCTGCGGCAACGCCAGCAAGGCCGTATGCGTATGGCCGCGATGATGCAGCAGGTAGCCCAGAGGATTGGGCAGCAGCTTGGTCAGGAACAGATCAAGGTCGGGAAAATTACTGGCCAGCGCGCAGGCCACCAGCAACAAGCGGTGCCGCACCTGCTGCGACGGCGCATCCGCCTCGTCGGGCAGGCTGCGGTGCACCACTTCGCCAACGCCGAAACCGATAATGCTGTGAGTGATATTGTCCATGGACCTATTCGGGTTTGAGCAGCTGTTCCAACCGCCGCGGATAGTGATTCAGGAAATCACGCGTGATGGCGTAATGCTCGGTATCTTCGTAAGCGACTTCGGTAATGCCGGCGCCGTCGAACAGCAGTATCTTCGCGTTCGGATAGGCCAGCAATATCGGCGAATGGGTGGCGATGATGAATTGCGACTCGTCTTCCACCAGCCGATGGATCGCCGTCAGCGCCGCCAGTTGGCGGTTGGGCGACAGCGCCGCTTCCGGTTCATCGAGCAGGTACAGGCCCTTGCCTTTGAATTTATTCAGCAGCACCGCCATGAACGCCTCGCCGTGCGAGCGCGAGTGCAGCGAGCGGCCGCCATAGTCGCCCAGATAGCCCAGTTCATCCATGTAGGTGGCGACGTTGTGGAAGCTCTCGGCGCGGAAGAAGTAGCCGTCGCGCGGCGTGCGAAAACTTTTGGACAGCTTCAAGGCCTCAAACAGCGGCGCGTCTTCGCGCGCCGTATTCAGGCGCACGTTCCTGGTGCCGCCCTCCATGCTGAAGCCCAGCGCCAGCGCGATCGACTCCAGCAGCGTCGATTTGCCGGCGCCGTTCTCGCCGATGAAAAAAGTCACATCCGCGTGAAAGCCAATCGACTCCAGGTTGCGCACCGCTGGCACCGTGTACGGATGCTGGTCCCAGTCGACGTGATCGCCGAACAGCGCCGTAATCCGTTGCAGATACGGCTTGGCCTGCAAGCCCATGCTAGCGCTGCACCTCGACGCCGCGCCAGAACGCCACGTGGTCCTTGATCTGCGCGGCCTTTTCGGACGGCTCGGGGTAGTACCAGGCGGCGTTCTCGTTGACCTTGCCGTCGACGTTCAGGCTGTAGTAGCTGGCCAATCCCTTCCACGGGCAGCGCGTGGTGTGCGCGCTGGCTTGCAGGTACTCCTTCTTCACGCTCGATGGTGGGAAGTAGACATTGTTCTCGACGATTTGAACCTCGTCGTCCCGCGCCTGCGCGATGACGACGCCGTTCCAGCTTGCTGTAGGCATGGGACTTCCTTCTCGGTGTCAGTTGGGAGAGCACTCCACGCGATTGCGGCCCGCGTGCTTGGCGTGGTACAGCGAGGCGTCGGCCTGGCGCAGCAGGCTTTCCGCATCGGCGATTTCCATGTGGTCGAACGAGGCCACGCCCAGGCTGGCCGTCACCGGCAGCAGGCGCGGACCGGCGTAGTGGACTTGCGCTTCGATCTTGGCGCGCAGGCTCTCGGCGAACTTGCAGGCGCCTTCGACCGGCGTGTTCGGCAGGATCACGCACAGCTCTTCTCCACCATAGCGGCCCGGCACGTCGATCACGCGCACGCTCTCGCGCAGCAGGCGGCCGACGCTGGCCAGCACCTGGTCGCCGACCGCATGGCCGTATTCGTCGTTGATGCGCTTGAAGTGGTCGAGGTCTATCATCACCGCCGACAGCGGCGAGCGGAAACGCTTGGCGCGCGCCGTCTCGAACTTCAGGCGGTGCAGCAGCGAGCGGCGGTTGTGCAGGCCGGTCAGCTCGTCGGTGGTGGCCAGCTGCTCCAGCTCGCGCACCGTGGCTTCCAGCGCCTTCTCGTTGGCGCGCAGTTCGATCAGCGCCATCACCTGGCGGGCCAGCTTGACCAGCGTGGCGCGCTGCTCGGGATTGAGGCCGCCGGGCTTGGTGTCCATCACGCACAGCGTGCCGATGGCGAAGCCGTCGGACGAGGTCAGCGCCACGCTGCTGTACATGCGCATGAACGGCGCGTCGACCGTCAGCGCCATGCCGGCGGTGCGGAAATCCTGCGTCAGGTCGGGGATCTCGGTGGCGGCCTCGCCCAGCACCGCCAGCGAGCAGTAGCTTTCGCCGCGCGGCAGCTCGCCCATCTGCATGCCGGTGCAGGACTTGATCCAGACACGCTCGGCGTCGACCAGCGAGATGAAGGCGTAAGGCACCTCGCACACCCTGGCGGCCAGCTCGGTGAGGAAGCTGAAGTCTTCGCAGGCGGGGGTATCGAGGATGTGGTAGCGGTGCAGTGCGGCCAGCCGGAACTGGTCGGCCTGCGGACGGGCGATGGAGAGTGTATGTACTTTTTCTGCGGCCAGCATAGGCCTCCCTGTAGCGACGTCGATTTTCTTGTAGGGTACCCGGCGTGGCACGGGTCCGAGCTATGGTGCTACCCGACCAGTTTATCGCAAAACAGGGACGGCGGGAGCACTTGCCCCCGCCGCTTGCGGCATTTTTTAAGCCGCTTGCGCCATGATCTCGCGCAGCGCCTTTTCGAACACGGCGGCCGGCTGGCCGCCCGAGATCAGGTGGCGCTCGTTGATGATCACGGCCGGCACCGAGTTGATGCCGTGGCGCTGGAAGAACTGCTCGCGCTCGCGCACCTCGTCTGCGTAGCGGTTCGCCTGCAGCACTTCGGTGGCGACATCGACATCCAGCCCCACTTCGCCGACCACGCGCAGCAGCACCTCGTGCGAGCTCGGATCGTCGCCCTTGGTGAAGTAGGCGCCGAACAGCGCTTCCTTCAGCTCCTTCTGCTTGCCTTCCAGCTCGGCCCAGTGCAGCAGGCGGTGGGCGTCGAAGGTGTTGTAGATGCGGCTGCGCTTGCCCATGGCGAAATCGAAGCCGACTTCGGCGCCGCGGGCGCGTATCATCTCGCGCGCCTGTTCCTGCTGCGACGGCGTCGAGCCGTATTTCTCGCTCAGGTGCTCGACTATGTCCTGGCCTTCGGGGCCCATGTTGGGATTGAGTTCGAAAGGCTGGAAGTGCATGCTGACGGCGGCTTCGTCGCCGATATTGGCCAGCGCCTGGTCCAGCGACTTGAGGCCGATGGCGCACCATGGGCAGGAAACGTCGGAGACGAAATCGATCTTGAGGGTAGTGGTCATGCTGTGCCTTTGCTAAACGATGTTTCAGCATATGGCGACGCCCGGCGCAAAATCAAGCGCCGGGACGGGGGATGGCCTTACTTTTTGCGGGGTTTGACCGCTTCCTTGCTCTTGCTGCCGATGCGGCTTTCCTTGCCGGCCAGCAAATTCGAGATGTTCTTGCTGTGACGGAAAGCCAACAGTGCGCTCATGGCGAACACCGCGAACAGCTGCGGTTCGACGCCGAACAGCAGGCCGTAGTAGAACGGCGCGAACAGCGCCGCCACCAGCGCCGCCAGCGACGAGTAGCGGAAGGCGTAGGCCACCGCCAGCCAGGTCACCAGGGTGGCCAGGCCCAGCCACGGGTTCAGGCCCAGCAGCACGCCCAGCGCGGTCGCCACGCCCTTGCCGCCGACAAAGCGGAAGAACACCGGCCACAGGTGGCCCAGGAACACCGCGATCGCCACCAGCGCGATGGTGGCGTCGCCGATCTGCAACTGGTCCTGGTAGCGGATCGCCAGCCATACCGCCAGCCAGCCCTTGGCGCCGTCGCCGATCAGGGTCATGATGGCAGCGCCCTTATTTCCGCTGCGCAACACATTGGTGGCGCCCGGGTTTTTCGAACCATAGGTGCGGGGATCGGCGATGCCGAACAACTTGCTCATGACGACGGCAAACGAGATCGAACCGATCAGGTAGGCGGCGACGGTCATCCAAACTGTATTCATTGTTTCCTCAAAAGTAGTCATGCGCCCGTTGGGGGCCGCTGAATATACACTGTCGCGCCTCAATCGGCCAGAGCGCAGTGCACCGGCCTGGCCTGCAACAGCTCGACCAGCACCTGCGGCGCGATGCCGACCAGATAGCCCCTCCTGCCGCCATTGATATAAATCGTTTCCAGCCCAAGAATGCTATCCTCGACGTACACCGGCAGCACCTTGCGGGTGCCGAAGGGCGAGGTGCCGCCGATCTGGTAGCCGCTGTGGCGCGTGGCCACCTCCGGCTTGCACGGCTCGACCGACTTGCAGCCGATGCCGCGCGCCAGGTTCTTGGTCGAGACCTTGCAATCGCCGTGCATCAGCACAATTAATGGTTTGGCGGCCTCGTCCTGCATGACCAGGGTCTTGACCACCGCGTGTTCGTCCACGCCCAGCTCGCGCGCGGACACCGTGGTGCCGCCGTGCTCTTCGTAGTCGTAGGGGTGCTCGCTGAAGACCACCTTATGTTTGCGCAGCATTTGCGTTGCCGGGGTCTCGGAGATGTGCTCTTTTTTAGCCATGCGTGTTACGCTGCTTGTGAAGTAGTGTTCGATCGGGAGTTTCTAATTATGCAGCAGGAAATTCGCTTTGCCACTTTCAATGTTTGCAATCTTTCCCAGCCTGGGGCGAAATTGTACGACAATCTGCCGCCGTTGACGCCGGCGGACTACCAAGCGAAAGTCCTGTGGACCGCGCAGCAGCTCGACCTGCTCGACGCCGACGTGGTCGGCCTGCAGGAAGTGTTCTCGCTGGCGGCGATGCGCGACGTGCTGTCCCACAGCAGCCGCTACCGCGAAGCCACGCTGGCCGGCTTCGACCCCGCGCCCGATCCGCACACCGGCGCCGCGCGCCTGCTGCCGCAGGTGGCGCTGATCTCGCGCCTGCCGCTGGCGCAACCGGCCGCCGAGTACAGCGTACAGCGCCCTTCCCCGACGGCGTGCGCTGCGCCGGCAGCCGCGACGCCGACCGCTTCGCCCGCGCGCCGCTGCACGCCCAGGTGCTGCTGCCGGACCAGCGCATCGTCGACGTCGTCGTGGTCCACCTCAAGTCCAAGCGCCCCGACTACAGCAGCGGCGACGACTACGCCGACCCCTTGCTGTACGCACAGGCCAACCTGCGCTCGCTGATACGGCGCGGCACCGAGGCGGTGGCCCTGCGCGCCCTGCTCAGCCAGCTCGAAAGCCGCGCGCGCCGGCCGCGCGTGGTGCTGGGCGACTTCAACGACACGGCCGACGCCGTCACCACCGCCATCGTCATGGGCTCCGGCGCGGCCGGCCTGCCGGGCGAGGAGCTGAGCGGCCGCATGTTCGACTGCAACCAGATCCAGCTGGGCCGCGACACCTTGCGCCACATCGGCTACACCAACATCCACGAGGGCCACTACATGACCATCGACCATGTGCTGGTGTCGGAGGAATTCAACCCCGCCTCGCGCTACGCGGTGGGCGAGGTGCTGGACGTGACCTATCTGAACGACCACCTGCTGCTGCACCGGCCGGAGGCGTCCGACCACGGCCAGGTGCTGGTGCGGCTGCGCCTGTTCGGCGCGCGCGACCACGCCGCCGCGTAGTCAGGCGCCGTCCAGCAAGCCATCCAGGCCGTCGAGCCAGCCGTTCTGCCGCACATAGTAGCCCTGCACCTGGTGGCAGCCGTGCTGCGCCAGGAAGCGCAACTGCGCCTCGGTCTCCACGCCCTCCGCCAGCACCGTCAGGTCCAGGCTGCGCGCCATCGCGATAATGGCCGTCACCACCGTCGGCGGCGTCGCGCCGTCGGCCGCGCCGTCGATGTCGCCGATGAAGGTGCGGTCTATCTTCAGCTTGTTGAACGGATACTCGCGCAGGTGGCCGATGCGCGTGTAGCCGGTGCCGAAGTCGTCGATCGCCAGCCGCACGCCCAGCTGCCGCAGCGCCCCCAGCGTGGCCGGCGCGGCGGCGCCATGCTGCATGATGACGGCCTCGGTCAGCTCCAGCTCCAGCAGTTCCGGCGCCAGGCCGGCCGCCGCCAGCGCCCGGTCGACGCCGGCCGCCAGGTCTTTTTGCAGGAACTGCGTCGGCGACAGGTTGACCGCCACCGCCAGCGCATGGCCGGCCTGCTGCCAGCGGCGCGCTTCGCGGCAGGCCTGCTCCAGCACCCACTGGCCGATCGGCACCATCAGGCCGCAGGCCTCGGCCACGCCGATGAAGCGCTCCGGCCGCAGCAGGCCCAGCGTCGGATGGCGCCAGCGCAGCAGCGCTTCCGCCGCCAGCGGCAGGCCGCTGGCGAGATCGACCTGGGCCTCGTACTCCAGCACGAACTGGCGTTCGCGCAGCGCGCGCTGCAAGTCGTTTTCCAGCGCCGCCCGCTCGACGATCAGCGCATTCATCTCGGCGCTGAAGAACTGGAAGCCGTTGCCGCCGTTTTCCTTGGCGTGGTACATGGCCAGGTCGGCGTGGCGCACCAGGGTGTCGAGGTCGGCGCCGTCGTCGGGAAAGATGCTGATGCCGATCGACGCGCCCACGTTCAGCCGGTACGGCTCCAGCACGAATTCCTGGCCCAGCGTATTGAGCACGGCCGCCGCCACGTGGGCGACCTGGTCGATGCCGCCGATCTCGGGCAGGATGATGACGAACTCGTCCCCGCCCTGGCGGCTGACGGTGTCGACGCTGCGCACGCAGCCGCGCAGCCGCAGCGCCACTTCCTGCAACAAGCGGTCGCCGACGTGGTGGCCCAGCGTATCGTTGATGTTCTTGAAGCGGTCGAGATCGAGGAACAGCAGGGCCAGCCGGCTGCGCCGGCGCCGCGCCGCCGCCAGCGCCAGCGTCAGGCGGTCGAGCAGCAGCACGCGGTTCGGCAGGTCGGTGAGGAAATCGTGCTCGGCCAGGTGGCGGGTCTGCTCCGCCGGCCGGCGGTCGGCGACATCGGCCAGCAGCCCCAGATACAAGGCTAGTTGCTCCTGCTTGCGGGCCGAAATGTCGCGGATCGCCGCACACAGGCGTTGCGGGCCAAGCGCCGTCAACACCACGTCGGCCCAGAACTGGCGGCCGCCGCACCCCACCCAGCACCATTCGAAGCGGCGGTTGCCGTCGCGCAGGGCGTCGGCCTGCAAGTCGGCCAGCGCGCGCGTCGACAGCACGCCCTCGGTTTGCTGCAATGGTGACAAATCGGCCAGATTGCGGCCCGGCAGCCGCTGCGCGCCGTTGCATTCGAACAGCGCCAGCGCCGCCGGATTGCAGTCGACAATGCAGCCATCCTGCAACACCAGCAAGGCGTCGCTGGTGTGCTGGTACAGCGCGCGGTAGTCCGCACTCGGATTGTCGTCTGCTTGTGCCACGTGGCCCTCTCCGGCGTCGCGCCTTCTCAGGCCTTGCTCATTCTTGCCCTTGGGGCGAATGGCTCATTGACCTCCCTCAAACGCGCTCGATCCCGCGTTTTCGCAGTTCATCCGCATTTTCGCGCCGCCCATCGCATTTTTCTGGAAGTTCGCCTTGCAAATACCTACAGTGACACCATGCGCAAATCAGCACAATCCTGCGCCGTGGCGACCTTTTAATAGAAGAACGATATGAAACTTGAAACCTTGCCCGTCTCCCCACAGCCCACCGCGAGCCGCAAGCGCTGGCGCAAACCCCTCGCAGTGCTGATCGTGATCGGCCTGGCCGGCGGCGGCTGGACCGTCATGCACGGCAAGAAAGAGGCGCCGCCCGCGACCGCGCAGGCAGGCAAGGACGACAAGAAGAAACAGGAAGTCTTCGAATTGGCCAGCGGCGATATCGCGGCCATCGATGCCCGGTCATTGGCGGTCAGCTTGCCCTTATCCGGCTCGCTGGCGCCCCTGAGTTCGGCCACCATCAAGTCCAAGGTCTCGGGCGTGGTGGAGGCCACCACGGTGCAGGAGGGCATGGCGGTGTCGGCCGGCCAGGTGCTGGCCCGCATCGACCAGTCCGACCTGCGCGCCCGCCTGCAGCAGCAGCAGGCCATGCTCGACGAAGCCCAGGCCAAGCTGTCGCTGGCGACCAAGAACGAGTCCAACAGCGGCGCCCTGCTCAAGCAGAAATACATTTCGCAAAACGCCTACGATTCGACGCAGAACAGCGTCGACCTGGCGCGCGCCAACGTCAAGTCGGCCGCCGCGATGGTGGAGATCGCCCGCATCGCGCTCAACGACGGCGTGATCAAGGCGCCCATCAGCGGCGTGGTCAGCAAGCGCCACGTGCAGGCCGGCGAGAAGCTGGCGCCGGACATGCCGGTCTACAGCATTGTCAACCTGGCCGAGCTGACACTGGAGGCGCAGGTGCCGGCCTCTGAAATCCCGCGCGTGAAAGTGGGCCAGGACGTCAAGTTCAAGGTCGACGGCTTCCAGGGCCGCGCCTTCGCCGGCAAGGTGGCGCGCATCAACCCCGCCACCGAGGCGGGCTCGCGCGCCATGCTGGTCTACATCTCGGTCAAGAACGAGGACAGCGCGCTGCGCGCCGGCATGTTCGCCAAGGGCAGCATCGTCACCGACCGTTCCGCCGTCATGCCCATCGTGCCGCTGCCGGCGCTGCGCACCGACAAGGGCCAGCAGGTGGTGTACCAGATCGTACAGGGCAAGGTCGTCGCGCAGCCGGTCAAGCTGGGCCTGCGCAACGAGGACGAAGGCTATGCCGAGGTGGTCGAAGGCCTGCAGCCGGGCGCCAGCGTCATCGTCTCCAAACTCGACAGCGTCAAGCCGGGCAGCCAGGTCAAGCTGCCGGCGAACGTCGCCACGCCGGCGCAGCCGCCGAAGTCCGCCATGCTGGCGCAGAAGGACTAAATCATGTGGATCACTAAAACCAGTATCCAGAACCCGGTCTTCGCCACCATGGTGATGGTGGCGCTGGTCGTGCTGGGCCTGTTCTCCTACCGGGGACTGGGCCTGGAGGCCATGCCCAACGTCGACATTCCCGGCGCGCTGATCGAGGTCAACTATCCGGGCGCGTCGCCGGAGGCGGTGGAGAACGACATCACGCGGCCGATGGAGGACGTGGTCAACACCGTCAGCGGCATCAAGACGCTGCGCGCCAACTCGTGGGAAGGCCGCGCCGGCCTGTACATCGACTTCGAACTGTCCACCAATATGGACAAGGCGATGCAGGACTTGCGCGACAAGGTGGCGCAGGTGCGCCCGCGCTTCCCGAAGGAAGCCAAGGATCCGTTCATCGTCCGCTTCGAAGGCGAGAACAGCCGCCCGATCGCGCAGATCGGCCTGACCGCCACCGACCACACGCTGCGCGAACTGTCGACCATGGCGGACCAGCTGATCGGCAAGCGCTTCCAGGGCGTGGCCGGCGTCGGCCAGGTGCGCCTGAACGGCACGGCCTCGCGCCAGATCCTGATCAGCCTGCGTCCCAACGACCTGACCGCGCAGGCCATCGGCGTCGATGAAGTGATCGCCGCGATCCAGGCCACCAACACCAACCTGCCGGCCGGCTCGATCAGCTACGGCGCCACCGAACAGCTGGTGCGCATCGAAGGCAAGATGAAGGATGCGCGCGACTTCAACAAGATCATCGTCGCCCGCCGCGCCAACGGCCCGGTGTTCCTGGAGCAGGTCGCCACGGTGATCGACGGCGCGCAGGAAGAGCTGTCGGTCTCGCGCCTCAGCGGCAAGCGCGCCATCACCATCGACATCACCAAGGTGCAGGACGCCAACGTGGTCGAGGTGGGCCGCCGCATCCAGAAAGTCGCCGCCGATCTGCAGAAGACGCTGCCGGCCGACATCACGCTGACCGTGCTCAACGATGAATCGCTGAAGGTGCAAAGCCAGCTCGACAACGTGAAGGAAACCATCATCGAAGGCGCGGTGCTGACGATGATCATCGTGTTCCTGTTCCTGCACTCGTGGCGCTCGACCATCATCACCGGCCTGACCTTGCCGATCTCGGTGATGGCCAGCTTCATCGCGATGAAATTCTTCGGCTTCACGCTGAACTTCCTGACGCTGATGGCGCTATCGCTGTGCATCGGCCTGCTGATCGACGACGCCATCGTGGTGCGCGAAAACATCGTGCGCCACCTCGGCATGGGCAAGAACCACCGCCGCGCGTCGGAAGACGGCACCAACGAAATCGGCCTGGCCGTGATGGCCACCACCTTCGCCATCGTCGCCGTGTTCATCCCCGTGGCCTTCATGCAGGGCGTGATCGGCCGCTTCTTCCTGCAGTTCGGCGTCACCGTCGCGGTGGCCGTGCTGGTGTCGCTGTTCGTCAGCTTCACGCTGGACCCGATGTTGTCGTCGGTGTGGCCGGACCCGGTCAAGGACCGCTTCAAATACGTGCCGTGGCTGGGCCGCTTCATGCACTGGCTGGAAGGCGGCGTCGAAGCGCTGCACGTGGTGTACGGCAAGGTGCTGGCCATCGCGCTGCGCTGGCGCAAGCTGACCTTGGCCTTCGCCGCCGCGCTGTTCGCCTCCAGCCTGATGCTGGTGCCGATGATAGGCGGCGAGATGTTCCCCGACCAGGACAACGGCTGGATCAACCTGCGCATGAAGACCCCGGTCGGCTCCAGCCTGGAGTACACCGACAACAAGGTGCAGCAGGTCGAGCAGGCGCTGAAGGAGTTCCCCGAAATCGCCAATGTGATCTCGGTGGTCGGCACCCAGGACGGCCGCAACACCGCGCAGATCGACATGAAGCTGCAGGACCGCAAGACCTACAAGCGCCGCTCGCAGAAGGAGCTGGAAGGCGCGGTGCGCGCGCGCCTGAGCAAGATCGCCGGCATCACCATGTCGGTGGGCTGGAAGCCCATCTTCATCGCCATCCTCGGCACCGACGAAGGCAAGCTGGACGCCGTGGCCCACCGCCTGATGGACAAGATGCGCAAGATCAAGGGCGTGGCCGACCTGGAGTACAGCCAGGAAGGCGCCAACCCGTCGACCACGGTGAAGATCAACAACGAGCTGGCCAGCGACCTGGGCCTGACGGTGCAGCAGATCGGCACCGCGCTGCGGCCGTTCGTGGCGGGCGACACCACCAGCCACTTCCTGGCCGACGATGGACAGAACTACGACGTCAACGTGCAGTTGCCGAAATCGGGCCGGCAGAAGATCGCCGACCTGGCCGACCTGTCGCTGGCCTCCAGCAAGCTGGGCCCCGACGGCCGGCCGGTGATGGTGCCGCTGCGCCAGGTGGTGGACTTCGTACCGTCGTTCAGCCCGCAGGTACTCAAGCGCCAGGCGCTGCAACGCCGGGTGGCGGTGTATGCCGGTGTCGAAGGCCGTCCGGGCGGCGACGTCGACAGCGACGTCAAGAAAGCCATGAAGGAAATCGACCTGCCGGCCGGCGTGCGCTTCGACGTCGGCGGCAACGCGCAGGAAATGGAGGAGAGCATGACGTCGGCCATGGTCGCGCTGGGCATCGCGGTGATCTTCATCTACCTGGTGCTGGCTTCGCAGTTCGGCAGCTTCCTGCAGCCGGTGGCGATCATGATGTCCCTGCCGCTGTCGCTGATCGGCGTGCTGGTCGCGCTATTGATCACGGGCAGCACGCTGAACATCTTCTCGGTGATCGGCTTCATCATGCTGATGGGCCTGGTAACGAAGAATGCGATTCTGCTGGTGGACTTCACCAACCACGCGCAGCGGGGCGGCATGGGCCAGTACGAGGCCATCATGTCGGCCGGCCAGGTGCGGCTGCGTCCGATCGTGATGACGACGCTGGCGATGGTGTTCGGCATGCTGCCGATGGCGATCGGCATGGGCGACGGCGGCGAGACGCAGGCGCCGATGGGCCGCGCGGTGATCGGCGGCGTGATCACCTCCACCCTGCTGACCTTGGTGGTGGTGCCGGTGGCCTACACCTACCTGGACAGCCTGGGCAAGCGCTGCGCCCGCTTCTTCAAGGGCAAGGCGCACGAGGAGGAAGCGGCGCTGCAGGACGCCATCGAACCGCTGCACGACGTCAAGGCCCGCAACGAAGTGGCCTGATCGGGAGGCATAAAGCAAAACCGGGCTGCATGCCCGGTTTTTTTTCGTGCTTACTCAGCGGCGGCGGTATCGCCGTCGGCGGCATCGTCGCCATCGGCTTCATCGAGCTCGCCTTCCTGGGCCAGCCCGGGATTCTGCTTCAGCTCGGCCTTGCGGCGGGCTTTTTCATCCGCTTTCTTTTTCTTTTCCAGCTCACGCTGCCGCTTTTCATACGCGAAATTTGTCTTTGCCATTTGCCACCTCTTCTTTATACGGTTCGATTACCTGCCCACATTATGACGCACTTACGGCCGACGCAAGTTTTTCAGCCGCGAGGATGATGTTGCGCATGCAAATGCTTGAGCCGCTCACGGGCGACGTGGGTGTAGATTTGGGTCGTCGAAATATCCGAATGGCCCAACAACAACTGTACCACCCGCAGGTCGGCGCCATGGTTCAGCAGATGGGTGGCGAAGGCGTGGCGCAGCGTGTGCGGCGACAGCGGCGCCGTGATGCCGGCCTTCAGGGCATGTTTTTTAATTAAGACCCAGAACATTTGCCGCGTCATCGGCCCACCGCGCCCGGTGACGAACAGCGCGTCGTCGACCTGGCCGTTGAGGATGACGCCGCGCGCTTCCTTGACGTAGCGCTCTATCCACACCCGCGCCTGCTGGCCGAACGGCACCAGCCGCGTCTTCGCGCCCTTGCCGGTGACGCGCAGCACGCCGTCGTTCAGGCTCAGCTCCAGCAGCTTGAGCGTGACCAGCTCGGACACCCGCAAGCCGCTGGCGTACATCAGCTCCAGCATGGTGCGCTCGCGCAGGCCCAGCGGCGTGGCGACGTCGGGCGCGGCCAGCAAGGCCTCCACTTGAATTTCGCTCAAGGTGTGGACGAAGCGCGCCGGCTGCCTGGCCGATACCAGTTTCAGCGTCGGGTCGTCGGCGATGCGGCGCTGGCGCAGCAGCAGCTGGTAAAAGCGCCGTAGCACCGACAGCCGCCGGTTGGACGAAGTGGCCTTGCCGCTGTCCTGGTGGCGGGCCGCGATATAGCCCTCGATATCGTGGGCGGCCACGGCCGCCAGCCCGGCCACGTCCGGCCGCTTCTTCTCCAGCCAGGTGGCGAACAGGCGCATGTCGCGCCGGTAGGCTTCCAGCGTGTTCTTCGACAGGCCGTCCTCCAGCCACAGGCTGTCGCAGAACTCGTCGATCAGAGCAGTGTTGTCTGTTGCCATGCGTATTCGCTCGACCCTTCGTGCGCCAGCAGCCAGCGCTTGATGCCCAGCAGGTAGCCGTTCGGGTCGTCGCTGTTGGCGAAGCCGCCCAGGCCGGAAGACGATGTCACGCGGTGGCAAGGGATCACCACCGGGAACCAGTTGGCGCCGCAAGCCTGGCCCACCGCGCGCGGCGCCGAGCCGATATGTTTGGCCAGCTCGCCGTAGGTCCGCACGCTGCCGCGCGGAATCGACCGGATGGCGTCCCAGACCTTGTGCTGGAACTCGGTGCCGGCGCGCTTGAGCGGCAGGTCGAAAACGAAATCCGCATCCTCGCAATACTTGCCCAGCTGCTCGGCCGCCAGTTCCGCGACCGCGTCCTGCGGCGCTTTTGCATCAAAATGGGGCGGCAGGTAACAGAGTTCAGTTATCAGACCACCCGCGGTGCGCACGCCCAATTTTCCAAGCGGCAAATCCAAGACGGCTGCAAACAATTCATGCTGCTGTTGTATTTTCATCACACCTTACGCACCAAAAAGACCGGCTGAAGTTGTCGAAATGCACCATTTTGTTGCATTCGAACTACATTAAAAAAACCACACAATTGCATTGTAAGTCCGCGCCGACGGCGGCAGCGATACGGCAGGCAAAAAAAAACGCACCTTGCGGTGCGTTTCCAAATCCTGCTTCACGTTCCCGGTCGTTTGCCTGTCCCCGTAGCACGCTTGTGGCGGCCTTCAGCGACTATAACAACGACATTCTGTAAAACGTGCGTCTCCTCGATCTATTGCCGGTATTCAGTACCGTTTCTCTACACACTCCCCACCTACAATTCTGGGCTCTTGCTACCGGGTCGCATATCGATATGCACTTCTCCCTGAGAGCGACGCAATCATAACGTATCTTTTTGCGTTTTTCCCAGTTTTTTTCGACCCGGTCCCACGCTTACTTTAAGAGTAAATTAAATTCGGGAGCCACAAAGAAATTTGTGGTACATATGTGATCAAAATCAGGAAGCCCAGCATCGTCAGCAACCATGGCCACACGGCAACGGTCAGCTCGGTGATGCCCATCTTGGTGATGCCCGACGCCACATACAGGTTCAGGCCCACCGGCGGATGGCACATGCCCACTTCCATGTTCACCACGATCAGGATGCCGAAGTGCACCGGATCGATGCCCAGCTTCATCGCCACCGGGAACAGGATAGGCGCCATGATCAGCACGATCGACGACGGCTCCATCACATTGCCCGCCAACAGCAGCAGAATGTTCACCACCAGCAGGAAGCTGACCACGCCCAGGCCCTGGCCGGTGATCCACTCGGCCATCGCCTGCGGGATGTTTTCGCTGGTCATCAGGAACGAGAACAGCACCGCGTTGGTGATGATGTACAGCAGCATCGCCGACATCGCCGCCGAATCCAGCAGCACCTTGCCCACCTGCTTGAGCTTCAGGTCCTTGTAGACGAACACGGCGATGATGAAGGCGTACACCGCCGCCATCGCGGCCGCCTCGGTCGGCGTGAACGAGCCGGTGTAGATGCCGCCCATGACGATGACGATCAGCAGCAGGCCCCAGGCGCTCTTGCGGAAGGTGCTCCAGCGCTCGCCCCAGCTGGCCTTGGCCATGCGCGGGTAGTTGTGCTTGCGCGCCAGCCACCAGGTGGTCAGGCCGAGGAAGAAGGCCAACATCACGCCCGGCACCACGCCGGCCATGAACAGCTTGCCCACCGAGGTGTTGGTCGTCACCGAGAACATCACCATCACGATCGACGGCGGGATCAGGATGCCCAGCGCGCCGGAGGTGGTGATGACGCCGGCGCCGAAGCTCTTCGGATAACCCTGGCGCACCATGGCCGGCAGGATGATGGAGCCGATCGCCACCACCGTCGCCGGCGACGAGCCGGACACCGCGGCAAACAGCGCGCAGGCCAGCACGCCGGCCAGGGCCAGGCCGCCGTGCCAGTGGCCCACCATCGAGCTGGCGAAGTTGATCATGCGCCGCGCCACCCCGCCGTGCGTGAGGAAGTTACCCGCCAAAATAAAGAACGGGATGGCCATGATCTCGAATTTCTCGATGCCGGTGAACAGCTTGAGCGCCACCGATTCGATCGGCACCTGGGTCATCGTGAACAGGAAGGTCAGCACTGTCAGGCCGAGCGAGATGGAGATCGGCATGCCGGTCAACATCAGCAACAGCAGCAGCACGAAAATAATCAGTGCGTTCATGCGCGGGCTCCTTTTTCTTCAGCCGTCAATTCGTCTTCCAGGCCCTCGACGTGCGAGTGGTCGTGCTTGGGCAGCTGGCCGGTCCTGGCGAAGGCCACCAGCACCTGCAGGAAGCGGAAGCACATCAGGTAGGAGCCGAGCGGCACCGCCAGGTAGACGATCCACATCGGCATTTCCAGGTCGGCCGAGGTCTGGTCGGTATGGCCGATCTCCCACACGAAGCTGGCGCCCAGCGTGCCGACGATGCCGGTGAACACGGCGCCGGCCAGCAGGCCGAAGATGACGAACTTGTTGCGCCACGGCGTGTTCATGCGGTTGATGATGACGTCGACGCCGACGTGGATGCCGGTGCGCACGCCATAGGCGGCGCCGAACTTGGCCATCCAGACGAACATATAGATGCAGGCCTCCTGGGCCCAGCTGGTGTTCAGTTGGATCAGGTAATCCTGCAAGCCGGGTATCGGCAAACCGGACAGGTAGCGGTGGACTACCGCGACGAAGATCAGGATGGTGGCTGCGGCCATCAGGGACGCAATCAACCATTCTTCGAGCTTATCGAGGAATTTCATGGTGGACCTTCAGTGGAGGAGATAAAAACGGGACGGCCTTGCGCCGCCCCGGCGGCAGACTTACTTGGCTGCTTCTTTATTGATGGCGGAGATCAGGTCTTTGCCGATGCGGCCTTCCATATCCTTCTGCACCGGCAGCAGCGCCTTGCGCCAGTCGGCCTGCTCTTTCACGCTCGGCGTGTAGATCTCGGTCTTGCCGGTCTTTTTGATCGCTTCCAGCGCCAGGTCGTTGTCGCGCTGGGCGATGGCTTTTTCAAACGTGGTGGCATCCTTCATCGCCTTGTCCAGCGCGGTGCGGATGTCGGCCGGCAGGCCGTCCCAGAACTTCTTGTTGACGATGACCGCATAGCCCAGGTAGCCGTGGTTGGACACCGTCACGTGCTTCTGCACTTCGTGCATCTTCTGGGTGTACATATTCGACGGCGGGTTCTCGGTGCCGTCCACCACGCCGGTTTGCAGCGCCTGGTACACCTCGGAGAAGGCCAGCACCTGCGGGTTGGCGCCCAGTGCGCGCATCTGCGCGTCCAGCACCTTCGACGACTGGATGCGCATCTTCAGGCCTTTGAAGTCGGCCACGTTGTGCAGCGGCTTGTTGGCCGACATGACCTTGAAGCCGTTGTCCCAGAACGCCAGGCCGGTGATGCCTTTCGGTTCCAGCTTCTTCATCAGGCTCTTGCCGATTTCGCCTTCGGTGACGTTATACAGCGCGGTCTTCGACGGGAAGATGTACGGCAGGTCGAACGCTTCGAATTCCTTCACGCCCAGCGGGCCGAATTTGGCCAGCGACGGCGCCAGCATCTGCACGGCGCCCAGCTGCAGCGCTTCCAGTTCTTCCTTGTCCTTGTACAGCTGGCTGTTCGGATAGACCTCGACCTTGACGCGGCCGTTGGTGGCCTTCTCGGCCAGCTGCTTGAAACGCTCAGCGGCCTGGCCTTTCGGCGTGTCCGTGGCGACCACGTGGCTGAATTTAATGACGATAGGAGCTTGGGCGTAGGCGTTGATGCTCAGTGCCGCGGTAACGGCCAGCAGGGCGATTTTCAGTTTCATGGAGTCTCCAGAAGGGATTTAAAATACGGTATTGTTCTAGTTTGAACGATTCTCACCAAAAGTAGCAAGTCCGGCTACTGTGGAAAACCACAATGGTGCCAGCCCCCCAAGGCTTTAACCTGACCTCCCATGACCGCCAAGCCCTCCCCGCCCACCGCCGCGCGCCGCACGCCGTACAGCTCTCCGCTGCGCTGGCTGCTGCCCATCATGCTGGTGCTGTTCTTCCTGGCGATCCTGATCTGGCTGCCGTGGCAGGCCCGCCAGATGGAGAGCAACGAGCGCCAGGAGCAGCTGATCGCCGACACGCTGTGGGTCGAGCAGACCATCCGCTTCCAGCTGGGCCGCGACGAGGAAAGCCTGCGCGGCCTGGGCGCCGACATCGCCGCCGGCCGCCTGCCGCCGGGGCAGGCCCACGAAAGGCTGGCGCGCCTGCTGAAGAACGGCCATGAACTGCTGCGCGTGATCTGGCTGCGGCCCGACGGCAAGCTGGCCGCCAGCAGCGATCCGCAGGCGGCGCCGGTGGAGCTGTCGGCCGCCTCCCAGGCCACCATGGAGCTGACCCGCAAGACCCGCCATCCGATGTACACGCAGCCGGAGGCGCAGACGCCCAACCAGTCGGCCGCCCCCGCCGCCGTGCTGATGGACTACCACGTGCCGCTGTTCCGCGGCGACGAATACATCGGCGACCTGGTCGCCACCTATCAAACCAGCGCGCTGCTGGAGGAAATGGTGCCGTGGTGGTTCGCGCAGGACAACCAGGTCTCGCTGATCGACCGCGACGACAAGGTGCTGGCGCGCCGCGCCGCCGCCGGCCCGGGCCACGGCGTCTACACCCACAAGCGCGCGCTGGACCTGCCGGGCGCCTCGATCACGCTGGTGACGGACAGCGTCAAGAGCGAACCGCAGCTGCTGCCCAACCTGCTGGTCGGCTCGGTGATCGTGCTGTCGCTGGGTTTGTTATGGAGCCTGCTGGCGTTGTGGGGCCACATCTCGCGGCGGCTGGAGGCCGAAGGCGCGCTGCGCCAGCAGATGTCGTTCCGCACCGCGATGGAAAACTCATTGGTGACTGGCCTGCGCGCGCGCGACCTCGAAGGCCGCATCACCTACGTCAACCCGGCCTTCTGCCAGATCGTCGGCTATCCGGCCGAGGAACTGGTCGGCATGCTGCCGCCCATGCCCTATTGGGCGGCCGAAGCCATGTCCGAATACCAGAGCCGCTTCGCCTCGGTCCTGGCGGGCAAGGTCACGCCGCAGTTCGAAACCATCTTCCAGCGTCCCGACGGCGAACGGGTGCCGGTGCTGATCTTCGAAGCGCCGCTGGTCGACAAGGACGGCAAGCAGACCGGCTGGATGGGCTCCATCCTCGACATCTCCGACCGCAAGCGCATCGAGGAACTGAACCGCCAGCAGCACGAAAAGCTGCAAACCAGCGCGCGCCTGGCGACCATGGGCGAAATCTCGTCGATGCTGGCGCATGAGCTGAACCAGCCGCTGGCCGCGATCTCCAGCTACACCACGGGCGCGCTCAACGTGCTGGCGCGCGCCGAGGGCAGCGGCGCGGCGGTCGATTGCGGCATCCTCAAGCCGGCGCTGGAACAGGCCAGCGCGCAGGCGCAGCGGGCAGGCCAGATCATCCGCAGCGTGCACGAATTCGTCAAGAAGAGCGAGCCGCAGCGGCAGGAGATCGCCATCGCCTCGCTGCTCGACGGCATCCGCGCGCTGATCGAACTGCAGGCGCGGCAAGCCTACGTCTCCTTCAACGCCAGCATCCCGGCCGACCTGCCGCCGGTGCGGGCCGACCGCGTGATGATCGAGCAGGTGCTGCTCAACCTGACCCGCAACGCCATCGAGGCGATGGCGCACATCCCGCCGCAGCGGCGCATGCTCAACGTGGTGGCGGCGTATGATGCGGCCAGCGCGCAGGTCAGCGTGGCGGTGATCGACCAGGGGCACGGCATCCAGGAGGACGTGGCGCAGCGGCTGTTCTCGCCGTTCTTCTCGACCAAGGCGGAAGGCATGGGCATGGGGCTCAACATCTGCCGCACCGCGATAGAATTCCACGGCGGCTCGCTGACCTACAGCGCCAACCCGCAAGGCGGCACCATATTTACCTTCGTGCTGCCGGCGATGCTGGCGGCCGCGGAACAGGAGACTTGAACCATGCTGCATATCGTCGATGATGAAGCGGTCGTGCGCGACTCGCTGACCTGGCTGGCCACTTCGCGCGGCATTCCCTCGCGCGCCTACGACTCGGCGCTGCAGCTGCTGGCCTACACCGACGCCGGCCAGTTCGACGCCGACGGCGACTGCGTGCTGCTCGACGTGCGCATGCCGGACATGAACGGCGTGGCGGCCTTCGACCAGCTGTCCGCGCGCGGCCTGACGCAGCGCATGCCGGTGATCTTCCTGACCGGCCACGGCGACGTGCCGATGGCGGTGGATGCGCTCAAGCGCGGCGCCTTCGATTTCTGCGAGAAGCCGTTCAACGACAACCAGTTGATGGACCGGGTGCAGGAAGCACTGGTCAACTCGCGCCAGGCCGGCGCCATGGCGGCGGTGCACGCGCGCCTGGCCACGTTGTCGGCGCGCGAGCGCGAGGTGCTGGACCTGATCCTGGCGGGTAAAATGAACAAGGTCGTGGCCGACCAGCTGGGCATCAGCATGCGCACCGTCGAAGTCCACCGCGCCCACATCTTCGACAAGATGCAGGTCAAGACCGCCGTCGAACTGGCCGGCCTGCTCAAGTAGGAATTACATGCTCATATCACTGGTTGTCGTCTTCATCCTCGCCTATACCGCCATCGCGCTCGAACATCCGCTGGGCATCAACAAATCCGCCTCGGCCCTGGTCGGCGCGGGCCTCATGTGGTGCATCTACGCGCTGGGCGTGGACGACCCGCAGCTGGTCGGCGGCAAGCTCGATACCACCGTGGCCGCGACCGCGCAGATCGTTTTCTTTTTGATCGGCGCCATGACCATCGTCGAAGTGGTCGACTCCCACCACGGATTCGACGTCATCACCTCGCGCATCGGCACCTCCAGCCTGTCGTCCTTGATGTGGCTGATCGGTATCGCGACCTTCTTCCTCAGCGCGGTGCTGGACAACCTGACCACCACCATCGTCATGATTTCCCTGACGAAGAAGCTGCTCGACCAGGCGGAAGACCGGCTGCACTTCGCCGGCATCATCGTGCTGGCGGCCAACGCCGGCGGCGCATGGTCGCCGATCGGCGACGTCACCACGACGATGCTGTGGATAGGCGGCCAGATCTCCAGCACCGGCATCATGCAGGCGGTGTTCCTGCCGTCGCTGGTCAATCTGCTGGTGCCGCTGGCGATATCGGCCTACGCGCTCAGAGGGCGCAGCATCGCCGTGTCCCAGCGTGACGGCCAGCCGGAGGCCAATGCGGGCAACGGCTTCGAACGCGCGCTGATGTTCTGCCTCGGCATGGGCATCCTGGTGGCGGTGCCGGTCTTCAAGACCGCCACGCACCTGCCGCCGTTCATGGGCATGCTCTTCGGCCTGGGCCTGTTATGGCTGGTGGGGGAACTGCTGCATCGGGACAAGGAGGTCGAATGCCGGGAAGCGCTGTCGCTGACCAGCGCGCTGCAGCGCATCGACCTGAGCGCGATCGTCTTCTTCATCGGCATCCTGCTGGCCGTGGCCACGCTGGAGCACACGCACATCCTGTCGGCGCTGGCGCTGTGGCTGGAGCAGACGATAGGCCGCCAGGACCTGATCGTGATCGCACTCGGCCTGCTGAGCGCCATCGTCGACAACGTGCCGCTGGTGGCCGCATCGATGGGCATGTACGACCTGTCGCAGTTCCCGCTCGACGACTTCCTCTGGCATTTCGTCGCCTACTGCGCCGGCACCGGCGGCTCCATCCTGATCATCGGCTCGGCCGCCGGCGTGGCCGCGATGAGCCTGGAGAAGATTCAGTTCATCTGGTACATGCGCAAGATCAGCGGCCTGGCCTTGCTGGGCTACTTCGCCGGCGCCGCCGTCTACGTCCTGCAATACCGCCTGCTGGGATAAGGCGCGGTTTCAGGCCGCTTGCGGCATGCCCCGGAACATCCGCGCCGTGCGTTCGGCGCCGTCTTCGGCGATGCAGATATCCATGCCCTGCGCCGATTGCCGCGCCGCCTGTTCGGCGCGGGTGAACATGGCGCGTTCGTAGCCGGCAATGGCGGCGCTGGCGTCGCTCTCGCGGACCAGCGCCAGTGCCAGTTCGGCGCCGTCCTGCATCGCCATATTGGCGCCGGCTCCCGCAAAGGGCGACATCAGGTGGGCGGCATCGCCCAGCAAGGTCAGGCCGGGCCGCGACGCCCAGCGCAATCCCACCGGCAGCGCATCCAATGGACGCACATGGTGGCCGTCGTCGCAGGCCATGATCAGCGCGGTCAGTTCCGGCGCCCAGCCGGCGAACTGCCGGGCGATGGCCTTGCGCGCGGCGTCGGGGCTGACGCCGTCCAGATGCAGGCCGCGCGCCGGCAAGCCGCCCGGCGGCACGCGGAAAGCGGCATAGATGCGGATGCGGCCATCGCCGCCGTGCTTGGCCAGTATGCCCATGTTGTCATCCAGCGCGAACAGGCTGCCGCTGCCGACCAGCACCGCGCACGCGGGATGCCGCCGCGCCGCATCGGCGATGCCGATCTCCACGAAGCTCACGCCGGTGTAGGCAGGCTGCGCGTCCGTCAGCAGAGGGCGCACGCCGGAATTGGCGCCGTCCGCTCCCACCACCACATCCGCGGAAAACGCCGTGCCGTCGGCAAAGCGCAGCAGATGGCCGCCTTGCGCGACGGCGCCCGGCTCGATGCCGGTGAGGCGGCTGTTCCAACGGATCGTATCCGGCTTCAGGGCATCGATCAGCAGATCGCGCAAGGCTTGCCGCTCCACCTCCGGCCGGTGCATGGCGGCGGGGTCGCTGATCTCGTCCCACAGCAGGTGGCCATGCTTGTTCATGACGCGCGTGTCCTCGCCCTGAGGCACGATCAGCTTGCGGAATTCGTCTTGCAGGCCAGCCGTCGCCAGCGCCCACTGGCCGGCCTCCTGGTGCATGTCCAGCAGGCCGCCCTGCTTGCGCGCACCGCGCGACGCGTCACGTTCGAACACCACGACCTCGCGGCCGTGCTGCTGCAGCGTACGCGCCAACACCAAGCCGCCCAGGCCTGCCCCGACAACCGCGATCGTTTGCATATCCATCCACCTTAGTAGTGATAACATAGGTGACTATACACATACATAGGCACCTATGCAATATACATTGGAACAGCACTTCGCCCAGCCCGGGCATTTGATCAACCGTCTGGCGCGGCTGATGGCGCGACTGGGGGAGCCGCGCGTGCGGGAGTTGGGTTTCGGCGTCGGCCAGATGCCGGTGCTGGCGACGTTGAAGGACGGCGCCGCCTATACGCAGACGCAGCTGGCCGCCATCGCCAAGATCGAGCAACCGTCAATGGCGCAGATGCTGACGCGGATGGAGCGCGACGGCCTGGTGCAGCGCGCACCGGATCCGAAGGACAAACGCAGCGTGCTGTTCTCGCTGACGCCCGAAGCGAAGCGCCGCCTGCCGAAACTGTGGAAGCTGCTGGGCGAAGCGAACAAGGAAGCGCTGGCGCCATTCACGCCTGAAGAAATCGCCACCCTGTGCTCGCTGCTGAGCCGCATGGTGCAGCACCTTGAAGCGACCGAGAACGGCGCAGCCTAGCCCGCTTGATTCCGCATCGGTTCATTGGACGCATTGGTCTATGGCGCAAAGGGCGTCGCAGTCACGGATGGTCGCCGGTCGAATGGTCATACCCTTCCCTACTAAACCGCCTTCTGCGCCGCGATCCACTCATCCACCACCTGCTCCAGCACCGGCAGCGGCACGTTGCCGGTCTCCAGCACCACGTTGTGGAAGGCCTTGATCGAGAACTTGTCGCCCAGCGCCTTCTGCGCCTTGGCGCGCAGGTCGAGGATGCGCATCATGCCGATCTTGTACGCGCAGGCCTGGCCGGGCATGGCGACATAACGCTCCACCTCCGCCGCAGGAATGCCGTAGTCGATGCCCTGCTGGCGCGTCCACTTCATCGCGTGCAGGCCCGTGTCCACCACCAGCCTGCGTGCGCGGAACAGTTCCGCATCCAGCTGCCCCAGATGACCGACTACATCGCCGTCATACCAGTTGTTTTCCGCCGCCAGCTGCTCCGCGTACAAAGCCCAGCCCTCGCCATACGCCGAGCCTACCGCGAACACGCGATCCCTGCGATAGCGCGGCAGCTTGTCGTTCTCCTGCTGCAGCGCGACCTGGAAGTGGTGGCCCGGCACACCCTCGTGATACACCAGCGTGCGCATGCCGACAATGCGGAACTCCGGCCCCGGCATCGGCGCCCAGAAGATGCCCGGCCGCGTGCCATCCCTGGCCGGTCCCGTGTAATGGGCCGCAGCCGTCTTCTCGGTGAACGACGGCTCGCGCTTGACCACCACCGGCGCCTTCGGCGTCACATCGAACAGCTCCTTCGCGCGCGCCTCGGCGTCGCGCAGCACGCTGTCGTAGCGCGCCAGCAGCGCCGGGCGCGGATCGGCTTCCTTCGGCTGCGAATCCTTTTCCAGCTGCGCCATGCGTTCCTTGATCGTGCCGGCGCTGTAGCCCAGCGACGCCAGCAAGCCATCCATCTCCTTCTCGATGCGCGCCACTTCCTGCAGGCCGATGTTGTGGATCTGCTCCGGCGTGTAGTCGGTGGACGTCATCTGCCTGAGCAGCAGCGCGTAGGCCTTGTCGCCATTGGGCAGGCGCCACAGGCCGGCGTCGTTGGTGGTGCGCGGCAGCTGCTCCTGCAGCATCGCGCGGGCGCGCTGGAATGCCGGGATGATGGACTGGCCGACGATCGCCTCGGCCGCCGCCGCAAACTTCGCCTGCTGTTCCGGCGACACGTCCTGCAGGCTAGCCATGCGCTGCTTCAGCGTGGCGACAAACACATTGCTCTCCGGCGTGCCATCAAGGAAGCGGTCCAGCTGCCCGATCGAGGACTGCGTCAGGAAGGTCGGCATCAAAATGCCACGGCCGGCCGCACCGCGCGCCTGCATGATGCCGGTGTCCATCTTGCCGGCCACCGCCTTCAACCGCACCAGGTAGTTCTCGACGTCGCGCCGGTTGCGGATCGGGTGCGCCTGCGTCAGGAAGTTCACCAGCTGCACATGCAGGCCGCCGAACTGGTTGAAGACGAAGTGGTAATCCATGTAGGGCCACGCATCCACCGCCCCCTGCAAGTTCCAGCCTATGCTGGCGGCGCTGGCGCGCTGCTGCGGCGTCAATGCCTGCTGGTCGATCTTGGCCAGCTGCGCCAATGCGGTCTTGGCGGCCGCCACTTCGCCGGCGCGGTGGACGATGGTGTTGGGCGTAAGCTTGCGGTCCAGTTGGTCCTGCTCCTTGCCGCTGAAATACTGCTTCTGCGTGGCCTGTTCAGGATCGTTGCGCACCTTGGCGTTGGCGATCTTATCGGCCCAGCTATCGAAGCTGACGCCATGCGCAGCAAGGGTGAACGACGCGCCGGCAAGCAGCGCAATGAATCTGGTTGAAGTATGCATGGACGTGGGCCTCGTGGAAGAACCGCACGAGTGTAGCGCAGTTCAAGCGTGGCAGGCCAGCGCCCATTCGACGTGCTCGCGCACCAGTTCCGATGGATGCTCGCGACGCGCCATCAGCGCCGCCACGATCGCCGCATCGCCCTTGGCGCCGGCCGCCGCCGCGTTACCCAATCCGACCGCGATATTGCGCAGCCATCGCTCATGGCCTATGCGGCGTATCGGACTGCCTTCCATCTTGCGGTTGAATTCTTCCTCGGTCCAGGCGAACAGTTCGACCATCGAAGCGCTGCCCAGGCCATGGCGCTCGTCGAAGTCCGGCAGCACCGCGCGCTGCGCGAACTTGTTCCACGGGCAGGCGGTCTGGCAATCGTCGCAGCCGTAGACGCGGTTGCCGATCAACGGCCGCATCTCCAGCGGGATCGCGCTTTTCAGTTCGATGGTCAGGTAGGACACGCAACGCCGCGCATCCAGCTTGCCCGGCCCGAGGATGGCCTGGGTCGGGCAGATGTCGATGCACGCCGAGCACTGGCCGCAATGGCGGCCGGTCGGCTCGTCCACCGGCAGCGGCAGGTCGACCAGGAACTCGCCCATGAAGAACATCGAGCCGGCGGTACGCGACAGCAGCAAGGTATGCTTGCCGCGCCATCCCAGGCCGGCCTTCTCCGCCAGCGGCAGCTCCATCACCGGCGCCGAGTCGGTGAAGACGCGGTAGCCGAAGTCGCCGATCTCCGCCTTGACCTTGTCGGCCAGCTGCTGCAGGCGGGCGCGCAGCACCTTGTGATAGTCCCTGCCCCGCGCATAGACCGAGATGACGGCCGCGCCGGGATCGGCCAGCCGCGCCGCCTCGCGGTCGCGCCAATCGTGCTCGCCGCCGGTTTCCGTGTCCCTCGGCAGATAGTTCATGCGGGCGCTGACCACGCGGATGGTGCCCGGCACCAGCTCTGCAGGACGGGCGCGCATCATGCCATGGGTGGCCATATAGTCCATTTCACCGTGCATGCCGGCGTCCAGCCACGCCTGCAGGCCGGCCTCGGCGTGACTGAGGTCGATGTCGGTAATGCGGATTTCGGCGAAGCCCAGCTCCACACCCCAGCGCTTGATGCTGAGGGCAAGTTCGGCTAAATTGGTTTCTGACAGGGACATCGGTAGCGGGTGGCGGTTACAATGGCTGGCGATCCAACCAACACGACATTCTAAATGATGCAGCACTTCCAAGCCCATCTCCACGACGAAGCCGGCACCGCCGCCCTGGGCGCGGCCCTGGCGCGCGCCATCTCGCCCGGCCTGGTGATCTACCTGCACGGCGACCTGGGGGCCGGCAAGACCGCCCTCACCCGCGCCCTGCTGCACGCCGCCGGCCATGTGGGCACGGTCAAAAGCCCGACCTACACCTTGTCCGAACCGTATGCGATCGAGCTCGAAGGCCGCAAGGTCAGCGTGATCCATTTCGACCTGTACCGCATGGGCAGCCCCGAGGAATTCCTCGACGCCGGCTTCCGTGAGGACTTCAACGGCGACAACATCTGCATCGTCGAATGGCCCGAAAAGGCCGACCGCGTGCTGCCTGCCGCCGATATCAACCTGTTCCTGACCGTGGCCGGCAACGGCCGTGATGTAGAATTGCAGGCGTCCACCGCCCTGGGTAACTCATGTCTTCAACGCCTCAAATTCGCCCCCAACATGTGAACAAGGGTGCTGTCTCGCGCCGCACCGTCCTCAAGGCCGGCGCCACACTGCTGCTTTCCGTGCTGGCCCCGGTGCGCGCCTACGCCGCGCAAATCCTGGCGGTGCGGGTCTGGCCGGCGGAGGACTACACCCGCGTCACGCTGGAAAACGACGCCGCCCTCAAGGCCACCCACTTCATCGTCAAGGACCCGGAACGCATGGTGGTCGACATCGAAGGCCTGGAGCTGAACCCCACGCTCAAAAGCCTGGTCGCCAAGATCCAGTCCAACGACCCGTACATCAAGCAGGTGCGCGTGGGCCAGAACCGGCCCAACGTGGTGCGCCTGGTGTTCGACCTGAAGGAAGAAATCAAGCCGCAGGTGTTCACGCTGGCCCCGGCCGGCAATTACAAGCACCGCTTGATCTTCGACCTGTATCCGGTCAAGGCGGCCGACCCGATCGCCGCGATGATCGAAAAAGGCGACTGGTCGGGCGACGGCAAGACGCCGCCATCCAGCGCAGCGGCAGCCGGCAGCACGCCGAAAGGCGACATGCCGCCGCTCAAGCCATCCGAGGCGCAGGCGGCGGCACAAGCCCCGCAGACCCCGCAGGCGCAGCTGGAGGCGCTCAAGCCGGACACCAAGGCCGATCCGCGCGCGGAACTGAAGAACGAGCTGAAAACGGCCGAGGCCCAGGCCCGCGCCGCCGAAAAGACCGACAAGAACGGCAAGCTGGTACGCATGCTGACCGTGGTGCTGGACCCCGGCCATGGCGGCGAAGACCCCGGCGCATCGGGCAAGAACGGCAGCCGCGAGAAGGACATCGTGCTGTCCATCGCCAAGCGCCTGAAGGCCAGGATCGAGGAATTCCCCAATATGCGCGTGATGCTCACGCGCGACGGCGACTACTTCGTGCCGCTCGGCACCCGCGTGGAAAAAGCCCGCAAGGTGCAGGCCGACCTGTTCGTCTCCATCCACGCCGACGCCTTCGTGCAGCCCACCGCGCGCGGCTCGTCGGTGTTCGTGCTGTCGGAAAAAGGCGCCAGCTCGACGGCGGCGCGCTGGCTGGCGGACAAGGAAAACCTGGCCGACACCATCGGCGGCGTCAACGTCAAGACCCAGGACCGGCAACTGGCCAGCGTGCTGCTGGACCTGTCGACCACCGCGCAGATCAACGATTCCCTCCGGCTGGGCAAGTCGGTGCTGGGCGAGATCGGCGGCATCAACCGCCTGCACAAAGGCTCGGTCGAGCAGGCCGGCTTCGCGGTGCTGAAGGCGCCGGACATTCCATCGATCCTGATCGAGACCGCCTTCATCTCCAACCCGGAAGAGGAGGCCAAGCTGCTCGACGACGGCTACCAGAACCAATTGGCCGATGCCATCGTCAAGGGCATCCGGCGTTATTTCGCGAAAAACCCACCGCTGGCAAAGAACCGGCTGACTTAAGTAAACGAGAGAGACATGGCTGTAGTAACGACGACGGAATACGCCGCACTGCCGGCAATTCAAATCACGGCGGCCGACGGCAGCCAGGCGACGGTGTCGCTGTTCGGCGCCCACCTGCTATCCTGGAAGACCGGCGACGGCAAGGAGCGCCTGTTCGTCAGCGCGCAGACGCCGCTGGACGGCAGCAAGGCCATACGCGGCGGCGTGCCGGTGATCTTCCCGCAGTTTAATGTGCGCGGCCCCGGCCTGCGCCACGGCTTCGCCCGCGTCAGCACCTGGCGCCTGAGCGCCAGCGGCGGCGACGGCGGCCAGTCCTTCCTCGAATTCAGCCTGAATCAAGACGACCTGGCGCCGGACCACGCGCAAGCCTGGCCGCACGCCTTCGAACTGACGCTGCGCTTCACGCTGCACGGCGACTCGCTCGACGCCCGCTTCACGGTGCACAACACCGGCGCGCAGGCCTTCCCGTTCGGCGTGGCGCTGCACACCTACTACGATGTGGGCCACCTGGCCGCGACCAGCATCAGCGGCCTGCAGCACGTGCGCTACACCGATCATCACCAGAACACGCGGGAGCAGGAGCATCCGGCGCTGCACTTCACCGAGAAGCACGACCGCATGTACCAGTCCACGCCGGCGCTGACGCTGAACACGGCCAACGCCACGCTGCGCCTGGAGCAGCAAGGCTACGACAACTGGGTGGTGTGGAATCCGGGCGAGGACGACGCCAAGGCGCTGGTGGACCTGGCGGATGACGAGTATCTGCGCTTCGTCTGCATCGAACCGGCGCGCATCGAGCAGCAGCAGCTCGATGCCGGCGCCACCTGGACCGGCAGCCACCGCATCACGGCAGACTAGTTAGATTCTTTGACGATCCGGCCGGAGCCCGGCTGGATGGGCCGCGCGTTCAACGGATACAGGCGGCTGAACAGCGCCATCTGCGCCGGCGAGGCTTGCACCGGCTCCTTCATCACCAGCCACAGCACGCCCTCGGTGCACGGCGGCGTGGTCAGGGAACCCATGAAGGTGAAGTAGTCGCGGCGAGCCGGGATCAGGTCCAGCGGATCGAGCACGGTCGATGGCGCCAGCGTTTCCAGCTTCTCCAGCGGCAGGTTGTTCCACACCGTCTGGATCACCGGCTGCGGCTTGCCGCGCTCCAGCAGCAGCGCCAGCACGGCCAGCTTGCCCTCGCCGTCCTTGTGCACCAGGTGCACCACCATCTCATAACCCTTGCCGTTGACGCGTTCCTCCGACGGGCGGTGGAAGTGGAACTGGATCAGCTCATACATCCGGTTGTTCACCGTCAGGAAATTGCCGCCGCTGAGCATGACCTGCACCGTGTGGCCGTTGTCGGTGACGTTGAACGAAGAGGGATGGTAGTCGAAGGTGATCTGCTCCAGCTCCACCTTCATGCCGTCGCGGATGTCGATCGGCGACTGGCGGTTGCCGGTGCTGCACTTGGACCATTCAGGATTGATCTTGCCCCAGTTGGCCGGGCCGTTCTCGCCCTCGTACGACCAGTGGTTGCTGTACACCTTGGGCGCCGGCGGCGTGGCGGCGGCGACCTTCTTGGCCTTGGCCGCGGCGGCCGCGCGGGCCTGCTGGTTGGCGCGCATGATGGCCAGGCGGGCAGCGATCTTGGCCGACAGGTCGGCTTCCGCCTCGGCTTCGCGTTCGCGCTCGGTCAGCTTGCGGGTCGGGGAGGAGGAGGAAGCGGATGCCGAGGCGCTGGCGGAACTAGGGCTGCCCGGACGGATGGACGCGATCGACCCCGAGCCAGCACCCGCCACCGCCGATTTCGTCGATGGCGAAATCAGCGGGTCGTTTGCAGCGCTGGCGGCCGTGATGGCGCAGCAGCAGGCAATGAGGGTGAGGAGAGTACGCATGAATATCCAGAAGGTAAGAATTACATACTGGTATACGGATGCATTTGGGCAAAACTTGAGCGGACTCGGCCTCGCAGACGGTATTTATTTGCGTTTGAGCACGCTTAGCGGCCCAGCATGCGGCGCGACAGCTTCCACATGCCGCCCAGCGCCATCGGCACCACGGCCACGCCGACGCCGACCAGGACGATCTCGGTCAGGTGTTCGCGGACGATGGCGATATTGCCGAAGAAGTAGCCTGCCGTGGTCAGCAGCACCACCCACAGCACGGCGCCGGTGATGTTGTACAGCTGGAAGCGGGCATGGGTCATGTCCGACACGCCGGCCACGAAGGGGGCGAAGGTACGCACCACCGGCACGAAGCGCGCCAGCACGATGGTCTTGCCGCCGTGTTTTTCGAAGAATTCGTGGGTGCGGCGCAGCGCTTCCTTGTTGAGCCAGCGGTAGTCGTGGGTGAACACGCGTTGCCCGATGGCCTCGCCTATCCAATAGTTGAGCGTGTTGCCGGTGACGGCGGCCGTAATCAGCAGCAGCATCAGCAGGGCCAGATTCATTTCGCCCAGCGCGCACAGGGCGCCGGCAATGAACAGCAGCGTGTCGCCGGGGAAGAAGAACAGCACCACCAGGCCGGTTTCGCAGAAGATGATCGCGAACAGCACGGCGTAGACCAAGGTTCCGTATTGCTGAATCAGCACTTCCAGTGTTTTGTCGACATGAAGGATCATGTCAAAAAATTGCATAAAATCCATATTCTTCCCATAAAGTCCGCGCCGGAATCATACACCACCCCGGCCCCGGTGGCAGAAGTTTCCAGACCTCCGATAACCATTTACAATCGCCCGACCGCCCGCAACAAGCGGATGCGACCAACCAAGGAGATAATGGATGTCCCCGACCCACCTGTTCCGCGCTGTTCCCCTCTCCGTCCTGGCGATCAGCCTGGCCACGCTGGCGCAAGCCGGCGACCTGCCGGTGCGCCCCAGCGCCGGCGAAGTCGTCAAGCAGTCCAAGCCCTCCGACTGGCGTCCGCTGGACCCGAACAACACCCTGTACATGGAGCTGCCGACCGGCCGCGTGGTGATCGAGCTGGCGCCGGACTTCGCGCCGCAGAATATCGCCAATATCAAGACCCTGGTCAAGGAGCGCTATTTCGACGGCCTGTCCATGCTGCGCTCCCAGGATAACTACGTGGCGCAATGGGGCGATCCGGACGCCGAGGGCCCCACGCCCAAGCCGCAGGGCTCGGCCAAGGCCAAGGTGGTGGGCGAGTTCACGGTGCCGATGAAGAACGACAAGCACTTCGTGCGCCAGCTCGATATCGACGGCTATGCGCCGCAGATCGGCCATTCCAACGGCTTCCCGGTGGGCCGCGATCCCAAGGCCGGCACCACCTGGCTGACGCACTGCTACGGCATGGTCGGCGTGGGCCGCAACAACGACACCGACAGCGGCAACGGCGCCGAGCTGTATGCGGTCAACGGCCACGCGCCGCGCCATCTGGACCGCAATATCACGGTGGTGGGCCGGGTGGTGTGGGGCATGCCGCTGCTGGCCACCTTGCCGCGCGGCGGCGAGGCCATGGGTTTCTACGGCGCCGGCGAGACGCGCATGCAGATTAAATCGGTGCGGCTGGAGGCGGACGTGCCGGAGGCGGAACGCAGCCACCTGGAAGTGATGCGCAGCGAAGCGCCTATTTACCAGGCCGTGATCGACGCGTCGCGCAACCGTGGCGGCCCGTGGAACAAATTCACGCCCAAGTACGTTGAGCTGTGCAACGCGCAGATTCCCGTGCGCGAGCATCCAAAGGACTAACCCCCACAGCATGGGATCTGACCCCGTACGGGGTCAGATCCCTGTCTCCGCAGTGCGGGGGAAACGATCGCGGCGAACAGTTATAATCTCGTGATGAACGCGCCCGACACTTCCCCCCGCACTCCCCGTCCTATTCAGGCCCTGCCTGACCAGCTGATTTCGCAGATCGCCGCCGGCGAGGTGGTCGAACGGCCGTCCGCCGTGGTCAAGGAGCTGCTGGAGAACGCGCTCGACGCGGGCTCCACCCAGATCACCATTCGGCTGGAGGAAGGCGGCGTCAAACGCATCGCCATCACCGACAACGGCCGCGGCATCCCGCCCGAGCAGATGCCGCTCGCGCTGGCGCGCCACGCCACCTCCAAGATCGCCTCGCTGGACGACCTGGAAAACGTCGGCACGCTGGGCTTCCGTGGCGAGGCGCTGGCCTCGATCGCCTCGGTGGCCGCCGTCACGCTGACCTCGCGCACCGCCGACGCCGCGCACGCCTGGGAAATCGTCGGTTCGCACAACGGCACGGTGGCGCCGTCGTCCGGCGCCCAGGGCACCACGGTCGACGTGCAGGACCTGTACTTCAATACGCCGGCCCGCCGCAAGTTCCTCAAATCCGAGCAGACCGAATTCGGCCACTGCGCCGAAGTCGTGCGCCGCATCGCGCTGGCGCGGCCGGACGTGTCGTTCTCGCTCAGCCACAACGGCCGCACCATCGACCACTGGAACGTCAGCGAGATGGCCAAGCGCAGCGCCCACATCCTCGGCGATGGCTTCGCCGAAGCGCGCCTGCCGATCGACGAAAGCGCCGGCCCGCTGCGCCTGCACGGCTACGCCGGCCTGCCGACCGCCTCCAAGGCGCGCGCCGACGGCCAGTTCTTCTACGTGAACGGCCGCTTCGTGCGCGACAAGGTGCTGGTGCACGCCGTCAAGGCGGCCTACCAGGACGTGCTGCACGGCGACCGCTTCCCTTCCTACGTGCTGGCGCTCGATCTCGATCCGGCGCTGGTGGACGTCAACGTGCACCCGTCGAAGATCGAAGTGCGCTTCCGCGACAGCCGCGCGGTGCATCAATTCGTATTCCATGCTGTGCAGCGCGCGCTGGCGCAGACTTCGGCCACGTCGCACGGCAGCGTGCCATCGCCGCTGCCTGCGGCCGAAAGCCTGGGCAGCTCCACCTGGCGCGGCGAGCAGACTTCATTCGGACCATTGCTGGCGCCCGACTATGCACCGACGTTCTCGCCGTCGCCTTTCGGCTCGCGTGAAGGCGGCGCAAGCGGCGCCGGTGGCGCAGGCTTCGGCACGCCGCGCTTCGGCGGCAGCGAAGGCGGCGTCGCACAGAGCACGGAAAAATACGGCGCCCTGTTCGGCGGCTCCGGCCCCGTCACCGGCTACCGCGCAGAATCGGACATGGCGCTGCCCCAGGCCAGCCCGTTCACCGTCTCGGCGGCGGCGATGGCGCAGGAAGAATTCCCGCTCGGCTTCGCGCTGGCGCAGCTGCACGGCATCTACATCCTCGCGCAGAACAACAAGGGCCTGGTGCTGGTGGACATGCACGCCGCGCACGAACGCATCCTGTACGAACAATTGAAGACCGCCCTGGACAGCCGCGTCGCCGGCGAGGAAATGCAGGTGCAGCCGCTGCTGATCCCCGTCACCTTCTACGCCGACGCGATCGAAGTCGGCACCGCCTCCGAACACCAGGAGACCTTGCAGGCATTGGGCTTCGACATCGCCACGCTGTCGCCGACCACGCTGGCGGTGCGCTCGGTGCCGGTGCTGCTGAAGAACGCCGACGCCCAGACGCTGGCGCGCGACGTGCTGCGCGACGTGCGCGAATTCGGCGGCTCGCGGGTGCTGATCGAGCGCCAGAACGAGCTGCTGGGCACACTGGCCTGCCACACGGCGGTGCGCGCCAACCGCATCCTGTCGACGCAGGAGATGAACGCCCTGCTGCGCCAGATGGAGATCACCGAACGCGCCGACCAGTGCAACCACGGCCGCCCGACCTGGGTGCAGGTGGAAATCGGCGCGCTCGACAAGCTGTTCCTGCGCGGTCAATAACATGAGCACCAACGTTTCAAAACCGCTGGCGGTCGCCATCATGGGGCCGACGGCATCGGGCAAGACCGCATCCGCGCTGGCGATCGCGCAGCGCATTCCGTCGGAGATCATCTCGGTCGATTCCGCACTGGTGTATCGCGGCATGGACATCGGCACCGCCAAGCCCACGCGCGAAGAACGCGCCGCCGCGCCGCACCACCTGATCGACATCATCGACCCGCTGGACTCGTACTCGGTGGCGCAGTTCCGCAACGATACGCTGCGTCTGGTCGACGACATCGTCGCACGCGGCAAACTGCCGCTGCTGGTGGGCGGCACCATGTTGTACTTCAAGGGACTGGCCGACGGCCTGGACGACCTGCCGGGCGCCGATCCCGCGCTGCGCGCCGAACTGGAAGACGAAGCGGCCCGCATCGGCTGGCCGGCCATGCACGCCAGGCTGGCGCTGCTCGATCCCGAAACCGCCGCCCGCCTGGCGCCGGCGGACGCGCAGCGCATCCAGCGCGCGCTGGAGATCTGCACGCTGAGCGGCAAGCCCATGTCCGAGCTGCTGGCCTTGAAGGAAAAGACCGAGCTGCCGTTCGAGCTGCTGTCGTTCGCGCTGGAGCCGTCGGACCGCGCCGTGCTGCACGAACGCATCGCGCGCCGCTTCGACATCATGCTGGAAGAAACGCCGGACGGGAATCTGATCACCGAAGTGGAAGTGCTGCGCCGCCGTGGCGACCTGCATCCCGGCCTGCCGTCGATGCGCTGCGTCGGCTACCGGCAGGCGTGGGAATACCTGGACGGCAGCATCGACTACAAGACCATGCGCGAGACCGGCATCATCGCCACCCGCCAGCTGGCCAAGCGCCAACTGACGTGGCTGCGCTCGATGCCGGAGCGCGTAGTGCTCGACTGCCTGGGCGGCGACCCGGCCGGCGCGATGCTGGCGCAGATCGCCGACAAGCGTAGCCATTAAAAATATGCCAAGCTTTTGGCGCTGCGCTTCAAATTTTTAAAAAAAGTTTGGAACGAGCGTTGACAGCTTCGGCGCCAACCCCCATAATGCTGGGCGTTGCAGGTGATATAGCTCAGTTGGTTAGAGCACAGCATTCATAATGCTGGGGTCGGTGGTTCAAGTCCACCTATCACCACCAAGAATTTCGAAGGGCGATAACTCGATGAGTTATCGCCCTTTTTGCATTCCGGCGCCGCGCCCTCAGCGCCGCGCCGAAGGCGGCACCGACTCCCATCGTTTGAACGCGCGGCGGAAGTTGGCGACGTCGCTGTAGCCCAGCGCGTAGCTGACCTCCTGCACGCTCAGCCGTCCGGCGCGCAGGTACTCCAGCGCCAGCATGCGGCGCACCTGTTCCAGTATCTGTTTATACGAAGTGCCCTCCTCCAGCAGGCGCCGGTGCAGCGTGCGCGGCGTCATGCACAACAGCCGCGCCGTCAGCTGCAGCGAAGGGAAGCTGCTGCGCTGTTCCAGCATCAGCCGCTGCACGCGCGCGCCCAGCGACACTTGCGCCGCCAGCTTGTCCAGCTCCCGCTGGCAGATCTGCACCGCGTGCGCCAGCGTGGCCGGGTCGCCCATCCGCAGCGGTACGTCGATGGCCGCCAGCGGCAGCACCATGCCGGTCCAGTCCTGGCCCTCGCGCACCTCGCAGCGAAACAGCTCGCGCGCCAGCGCGGCGTCGGATGACGCGGCAAAGCTGAAGGCCACGCTGCGGCATTGCGACGGCCCGCGCGGAATACAATCCAACACATTTTTGAATGCCAGCAGCGCCGCCTCCAGCACCGGCCGGGCGATGTCGCCCAGCGGTATGCGCTCGTGCAGGCGCACGCGGAACTCGTCGTCCCGCTGCTCGAAGTCGATGGCGAGCATCGTCGTGCGCAGCATGAAGAAGCGTTCCAGCAGTTCCAAGGCCTGGCGCAGCGTGCCGCAGTTCATGGCGGCGTAACCGAGGATGCCGTGCGTGTGCTCGCGCATGCGGTCGCCCACCAGCAGGCCCATGGCCGGCTCGCCGGTCAGTTCGACCGAATCGAGCACCAGCTGGCGGAACACCGGGAACGACACCGCCAGTTCGCCGTCGTCCAGCTGCTCCGCGCGCAGGCCGCTGCGCGCCAGCCAGTCGCCTGCGTCGCCGCCCATGCTGCTGATTTGTTCGGCGATCTGGCGCAGGTAACTGCTTGCCAGCGTGTGGTCGTTAGCCTGCATGGGGAGCCCTGGATTGAGTGCTATCGATTGTCAATAAATAACCCCTGCATGTCAATCCGGCACCTCCCTTGCGGCCCGCAGCGCTGCCTACAATGGACGTAATAACAACAAGGAGACCGCGCCGATGAACGTTCTGCACTACCTGAAGTTTTGCCTGTTCCATGTGGTCGGCCTGCTGGCCGCCACCGCGCTGTACGCGGGCGGCGACACGACCGCGCTGTCGCTGCTGGGCGTGGTGCTGTTCTATGTGGTCGGCGACCTGCTGGGCGGCGACGATCTGAGCACGCCGGCGCTGCGCCACCGCGCCATCCTGACCGGCCAACTGTGGCTGGCGTTGCCGCTGCTGATGCTGATCGTCGGCGCGGCCATGGACAGCTTCATCGCCGGCCGCTACGCCACGCCGCCGCAGCTGGCCGCCGCCGTGCTGCTGACAGGCCTGATGATAGGCATGATAGGCACCATCACCGCGCATGAACTGGTGCACCGCACCAAGGAGCCGGCATCGCTGCTGATCGGCCGCTGGCTGCTGGCGTTCAGCTTCGACACCGGCTTCGCCATCGAGCACGTGTACGGCCACCATCGCTACGTCTCCACCGGCGAAGACCCGGCCACCGCGCCGCGCGGACGCAACGTCTACTGGCACATCGTCTGCTCCACCGTCAGGGGCAATATCAGCGCGTGGAAGCTGGAACGCAAGCGCCTGGAGCGGCGCGGCCACCGCCAGTACAGCCGGCACAATATGGTGATACGCGGCCACCTGATGAGCGTACTGCTGCTGGCCGCCGCGTGGTACTGGGGCGGCGCTGCGGCGGCGCTGTTCTTCGCCGTCTGCGCCCTGTGGGGCAAGGCGCTGCTGGAAGTGGTCAACTACATGGAGCACTATGGGCTGGTGCGCAATCCGGCCAAGCCGGTGCAGCCGCGCCATTCGTGGAACACCAACAGGCGCCTGAGCTCCTGGACCATGTTCAACCTGACGCGCCACTCGCACCACCACGCCCGCGCCGGCGTGCCTTACCACGACCTGCATCCCTATCCGGATGCTCCGCAGATGATAGGCGGCTATCTGTCGACCATGCTGGTGGCGCTGGTGCCGCCGCTGTGGCGCCGCCTGATGGCGCCGCGCCTGCGGGCCTGGGACCGCAACCTCGCCAACGACGAGGAACGCCAGCTTGCCGCCCGGTTCGGCGGGGATTGACAGCGCTGCCGTTGCGGGGCAATCTAGCATGAACCGACCGCCGCGCCGGTTGCCTCCATCCGCAAAGGCAGCTGATGATCAAACGTGTTACGTTTTGGGAACGGCCTGGCTGGCTGTTCTGCATACTGCTGTTCCTGCTCCATTTCGCCAGCGTCAAACTGACGCTGTTCTGCGCCGTCACGCCGGAAAAAGTGGTGGTGGTCTGGCTGCCAAACGCCGTGCTGCTCGCGGCGCTGGTGCGCTTCAACGGCCAGCGCGCGCCGCTGATGGCGGCGCTGACGTTCAGCTCCGACATCCTGGGCAATCTCGGCACATTCCCCCTGCATGAAGCGGTCCTGCTCAGCATCATCAACCTGTTCGAGGTGATGCTGTCCTTCCTGCTGATGCGCCGCAGCGGCGCCACCTTCCGCCTGCAACGCACGCAGGACCTGCTGCGCTTCGTGGTGGCCGGGCCGATCGCCGGCACGCTGGCGGCCGCGCTGATGGCGGCGGTCGTGATGCAGCAGATCGGCGGCGACACCACGCCCTATCTGACGCTGGCCCGCCTGTGGTGGTTCGGCGACGCCCTCGGGCTGCTGATCTACACACCGATGCTGCTGGCCTTCACCTACCCTCCGCGCCAGCGCCGGCGCCGCACATGGATCGACGATACCGGCCTGGCGCTGACGCTGATGCTGGCCACCGCCGTGCTGTTTGCGCAAGGCCGGATGATCGACAGCTTCCCCGTCACGCCCACCCTGCTGCTGCCCGCGGTGGCGGTGATCGCCTTCCGTTTCGGCATCCGCATGACGACGTTGTTCGTGGCCCTCATTTCGCTGGGCATGGCGATGACGATGACGGCCCACTTCAAGCCCTTCGGCGACGTACCTGTGTATCTGCAGACGTTGCACGCCCAGGAGTTCATCCTGACCCTGTGCATCGTCGGCATCGGCTTCGCCGTCATGCTCAACGAACTGCGCATGCGCGAGCGCGAACTGGAAAGCCGGGTGCAGGAGCGCACGCAGGAACTCGAACAATCGAACCAGCTGCTGGCCGCCATGAGCGCCACCGACGGCCTGACCGGCATCGCCAACCGGCGCCGCTTCGACCAAATGCTGAACGCCGAATGGAGTCGCGCATGGCGCGGCCGCCAACCGCTGACGGTGGCGATGCTGGATGTGGACCTGTTCAAGCAATACAACGATCACTATGGCCACCAGGCTGGAGACGAAGTGCTGCGCGAGGTGGCGCAGGCACTGGCCGCCCAGGTGCGGCGCTGCGGCGATTTCGTCGCGCGCTACGGCGGCGAGGAATTTGCGGTGATCGCCCAGTCGACCGACGCCGAACACGCACGAACGACGGCGGGCATGATGTGCGCAGCGGTCGAGGCGCTGCGCATACCGCACGCGCTGTCGCCGCATGGCGTGGTGACGGTCAGCGTCGGCATGGCCGTGACGGTGCCGGATGCGGACAGCGACGCAGCCAGCCTGCTCAAACATGCCGACGCAGCGCTCTATCGCGCCAAGCAACTGGGGCGCAATCGCGCCGAGCTGGCCGATGTCCTCTAGCCGCTCTTGCCGGCCAACTGCCGGTACTGGGTCGGCGTGATGCCGGTGGTGGCCTTGAACTGGCGCGTGAAGGCGGAATGGTCGCCATAGCCGCAGGCCTGGGCGATTTCCGCCACGCTGGAGGAGCCTTTCAGCAGGCGCGACGCCGCTTCGACACGGGTCTGGATGATCATCTGGCGCGGCGTCAGGTGGAAGATGCGCAGGAAGTAGCGCTCGATCTGCGCCACCGACATATTCGCGGTGCGCGCCAGCTCGGCCAGTTGCAGCGTCTGGCCGTATTCCTGGTGGATCAGGTTGACCGCCGCCGCCACCTTGCGGTACGCCGGGTTCTTCTTGTCCGCCATCGCCAGGTCGCGCGACACGCCGGTCAGGCCGACGATGCGGCCCTGGGCGTCCCGCAGCGCGGTCTTGCGCGTCAGGCACCAGCCGGGGTCGCGGTTGGGATACAGGTGCAGCTCCAGCTGGTCCTCGATATTGCTGCCGCCGGCCAGCACCGCCATGTCCTGCGCCAGGTAGGTCTGGCCGAACGGACGGGCGAACACCTCGGCCGGCGTGCGTCCGATCAGCGCCGCTTTGTGCCGCTGGCCGCAACGCTGCACCAGCGTCTGATTGACCACGACATAGCGGCATTCCACGTCCTTGACGAAGAACACCACGTCCGGCAGCGCGTCGAACAGCGCTTCGGAAAAGAAGGGGTCGGCGATGCCGGCGCCCAGCGCGCGGCGGGCGTCATCATGAGGGGGTTCTCTATGCATGAAGGCGATTGTGCCAGCGGCCGCCGGCGGCGTCTCCTGTTTTATCGCCATTGTGCAGATTTCGTCATCCTATATGCGGAGGCGATGCAAGACAGCGCGCCGCCGGAAGCCTAAGATTTGAGCATGAAAACAATCTCCATCATCGACTCCCACACCGGCGGCGAACCGACCCGCCTGGTCATCGACGGCGGCCCCGAACTGGGCCACGGTCCGCTCAGCGAGCGGCTCGATCTGCTGAAACGCCAGCACGACCGCTTCCGCTCCGCCGTGGTCTGCGAACCGCGCGGCTCGGACGTGCTGGTGGGCGCGCTGCTGTGCGAACCGCACGCGCCCGATTGTGCGGCAGGCGTCATCTTCTTCAACAACGTCGGCTACCTCGGCATGTGCGGCCACGGCACCATCGGCCTGATCGCCTCGCTGGCCTTCATGGGCCGCATCGGCGCCGGCCGCCACCGCATCGATACGCCGGTCGGCGTGGTCGAGGCGGAGCTGCATGCCGACGGCAGCGTTACGGTGGACAATGTGGCCTCCTACCGCACGCAGACGCAGGTGACGGTCGAGGTGCCGGGCCATGGCCCTGTCACGGGCGACGTGGCCTGGGGCGGCAACTGGTTCTTCCTGGTTTCCGGCCATGGACTGGAACTGGGCGTCGCCAACGTCGAGGCGCTGACCGCCTACAGCGTGGCCGTGGGCGCGGCGCTGGAACGGGCCGGCATCACCGGCGAAGGTGGCGCGCTGATCGACCATATCGAATTGTTCGCGCCATCGCGCACCGGCGCCGACAGCCAGAGCTTCGTGCTCTGCCCCGGCAAGGCCTACGACCGCTCGCCATGCGGCACCGGCACCAGCGCCAAGCTGGCCTGCCTGGCCGCCGACGGCAAGCTGGCCGAGGGCGCGCTGTGGAAGCAGGAAAGCGTGATCGGCAGCGTGTTCGAAGCATCGTACAGCTATCGCGGCGAGCTGCTGATCCCGAGCATCCGCGGCCGGGCCTGGGTCAATGCGCAGGCGCAGCTGATACTCGATCCGACCGATCCCTTCGTATGGGGCATACGGTGATACAGACCGACGTCATCGTCATCGGCGCCGGCATCGTCGGCGCAGCCTGTGCGGATGCGCTGAGCCAGCGCGGCATGCGGGTCAAGGTGATCGAGCAGGACATGGCCGGCAGCGGCGCCACCGCCGCCGGCATGGGCCACCTGGTGGTCATGGACGACAACCCGGCGGAGCTGGCGTTGTCGGCGTATTCGGTCTCGCTGTGGAATTCGCTGGTCGGCGACCTGCCGCAGCGACACGAGTACAGCCGCTGCGGCACCATCTGGGTCGCCGCCGACGAGGAAGAAATGGCGGCGGCGCGCGCCAAGGCCGACACCCTGTCCGCCTACGGCATCGCCTGCGAGCTGCTGGCGCCTGCCGCGCTGTACGAGCGCGAACCGCAACTGCGCCCCGGCCTGGCCGGTGGCCTGCTGGTTTCCGGCGACGGCCTGGTGTACCCGCCCAAGAGCGCGCGCATCCTGCTGGACCGGGCGATCCGCCGTGGCGCCACCACGCTGCGCGGCAGCGTCGCCGCGATCGAGGACAACGGCGTGCTGCTGGCCGACGGCGCGCGCTATCAGGCGCAGCACGTGGTGCTGGCCGCGGGATCGCGCTCGACCGCGCTGCTGCCGGACCTGCCGGTGCAGCCGAAGAAGGGCCACATCGCCATCACCGACCGCTATCCCGGTTTTGTCCGCCACCAGCTGGTGGAACTTGGTTATATCAAAAGCGCCCACGCCGCCAGCGGCGATTCGGTCGCGTTCAATTTGCAGCCCCGTCCTACCGGACAAGTACTGATCGGCTCCTCCCGCCAGTTCGACACGATCGACCTGGCGGTGGAGCCGGCCATGCTGCAACGCATGCTGCGCCATGCCGCCGCGTTCACGCCAGCCCTGGCGCAACTGAACGTGCTGCGCTGCTGGACCGGCCTGCGTGCCGCCACGCCGGACGGCCTGCCGCTGATCGGCCCTCACGCCGCGCGGCGCGGACTGTGGCTGGCGACGGGACATGAAGGATTGGGCATCACCACCTCGCTGGCGACGGCGCAACTGCTGGCCGCCCAGATGAACGGCGACAGCACGCGCATCCCCGCCAGCCCTTACCTGCCGGGACGCTTCCATGCCTGACGTGGTCCTCAACATCAACGGCCACGATATCCGCGTGGCTCAAGGCGTCAGCGTGGCCGCCGCCATCGCGATGGCCGGCAGCGCCGTCACCCGGCACGCGGTCGGCGGCGCGGCGCGCGCGCCCTTGTGCGGCATGGGCGTGTGCCAGGAATGCCGCGTCACCATCGACGGCCGCATGCATCAGCTGTCGTGCCAGACGCTGTGCGCCGACGGCATGCGCGTCGCCACCTGCGAGGTCCGCCCATGAGCCGCTACGACGTGCTGGTGGCAGGCGCCGGGCCGGCCGGACTGGCGGCCGCGCATGCCGCCGCCGCGCACGGCGCGCGGGTCGGCATCGTCGACGACAACCCGCTGGCCGGCGGCCAGATATGGCGCGGCGGCCCGGATCAGCAAAAGGACGGACGCGCACAGAGAATGTGGAGCGACCTGCTGGCCGCATCCAATGTCATCCGCCTGCCGCAGACGCGCGTGCTGTATGCGCCGGCGCCGGGGCAGCTGCGCGTGCAGACGCCGACATCCGCCGCCACGCTGCACTACGAAAAACTGATACTGGCCACCGGCGCGCGCGAGCGGCTGCTGCCCTTCCCCGGCTGGACCCTGCCCGGCGTTACCGGCGCCGGCGGCCTGCAGGCGCTGTCCAAGGGCGGCTATCCGGTGCAGGGCAAGCGGGTGGTGGTGGCGGGCAGCGGCCCGTTGCTGCTGGCGGTGGCTGCGACCTTGCGCGCCAAGGGCGCGGAGATCGTCGCCGTCGTCGAGCAGGCGCCCTTGCGGGCATTGGCGCGCTTTGGAATCGGCCTGCTGGCGACGCCTTCGAAAATCACGCAGGCGCTGCAACTGGCGGCGCAGCTTGGCGGCATCCCCTACCTGCGCAACAGCCATGTGCATTCGGCGCACGGCGACGGCACGCTGCAATCGATACTGATACAGCGCGGCGGCGCGCGCGAGCTGGAGGCGCTGCAATGCGACTACCTGGCCTGCGGCTACGGCCTGCTCCCCAACGTCGAACTGGCGCAGGCGCTGGGCTGCGCCACCGTGTCGCGCAACGGGCACACCAGCGTGCAGGTGGACGAGGAACAGCACACTTCCGTCTCCGGCGTGTACTGCGCGGGTGAAGGCACGGGCGTCGGCGGCGTCGACCTGGCGCTGGCGGAGGGCCGCATCGCCGGCCTGATGGCAAGCGGCCAACACACCGCCGCGCAGGAGCTGCACGCCGAGCGCGCGCGCTGGGAAAAATTCGCGGCCCGGCTGGAACGCGCGTTTGCGCTGCGGCCGGAGCTGCTGGCACTGGCCGGCGACGACACCATCGTCTGCCGCTGCGAAGACGTTTGTCACGGCGAGCTGCGCACGCACACCAGCTGGCGCAGCGCCAAGCTGCAAACGCGCTGCGGCATGGGGCCGTGCCAGGGCCGGATCTGCGGCGGCGCCACCGAACTGCTGTACGGCTGGCGGCCGGACGCGGTGCGTGTGCCGATTTCACCGGCCCGCGTGGCCAGCATCATCAACGATTGAACAACCCGATAACAACCACCGATTCATCACAAGGAGAACAGCATGGCAGCAGCAAAATGGGAAGGGGTCTTCCCCGCAGTAACGACCAAGTTCAAAGAGAACGAGGATCTCGACCACGCAGAAATGGAAAAGCACTTCAACTTCCAGATCGACAGCGGCGTGCATGCGCTGCTGACCTGCGGCTCGCTGGGTGAAGCCAGCACGCTGTCGTTCGACGAGAAGCTGGCCGTGACCAAGACCGCGCTGAACGTCGCCGCCGGCCGCGTGCCGGTGCTGGTCAACGTCAGCGAAACCCGCACCGCCACCGCCTGCCGCTTCGTCGAGAAGGCGCACGAGATGGGCGTGCAAGGCCTGATGGTGATGCCGTCGGTGCTGTACGCGGCCGATTCGCGCGAGGCGATGGACAACCTGCGCGTGATCGCCAAGGCGGCGCAGCTGCCTATCATGGTCTACAACAATCCGGTGTCGTACAAGGTCGACCTGACGCCTGAGGACTTCAAGGAACTGGCCGATTGCGAGTGGATCGTCGCGATCAAGGAATCGACCGACAACGTGCGCCGCATCACCGACCTGCGCAACGCCGTCGGCCATCGCTATCAGCTTTTCATGGGCGTGGACGACCTGTCGTTCGAAGGCCTGGCAGTGGGCGCGGACGGCCTGCTGGCCGGCCTGGTGGTGGCCTTCCCGAAAGAGACCGTGGCGCTGTACAAGCTGATGAAGGCCAAGCGTTGGGATGAAGCGCTCAAGCTGTACCAGTGGTTCATGCCGCTGATGCACCTGGACGTGTCGACCAAGCTGGTACAGAACCTGAAGCTGGTGGAAACGCTGGCCGGCGTCGGCAACGAGTACGTGCGCCGTCCGCGCCAGCCGCTGCAAGGCGCCGACCGCGCCCGCGTCACGGCCGTGGTCCAGGCGGCCCTGGCGACCCGTCCGGACGTCAGCCTGCTGTTCTAAAATAAATCCGTAAATCCGGGGTCAAGTCTGACATTCGGACACGAGCTGGGCCGTAGCGCATGCTACGGCCCAGCTCGTGTCCGAATGTCAGACTTGACCCCGGAGTTTTAGCGTCTGATGGTCGAGCCGCGCAGGATCAGTTGCGGCTCGATCGTGGTGGCGCTGGTGGCGGGCTTGCCGTCGATGGCGGCGATCAGCTTTTCCATCGCGGCCACGCCCATGCGTTCGCTCTGCAGGTCCACCGTGGTCAGCGCCGGCGACGTGTATTGGCCGTACTCGATGTTGTCGAAGCCGGCCACCGACATCTGCTCCGGCAGCTTGAAGCCCAGCGTCTGCGCCGCTTTCATGAAGCCCAGCGCGATCAGATCGTTGTAGCAGATCAGCGCGTCCGGGTGCTCGGCGCCCAGCATGATGGACGAGCATACGCGCTCGCCTTCGGCCGCCGTCGGCGCTCCCGCTTCATACACCGTCAGTTCCAGGTCGTGCGCGGCCAGGCAGGCGCGGATGCCGGCCAGGCGCTCCTCGTCGCGCCGCGAACGCGGGAAGCGCAAATAGGCGATGCGCTTGTGCCCAAGCGAGACCAGGTGCCGCGCCAGCATGTAGGCGCCGCGATGGTCTTCGCTGATCACCCACGGTATCTCCAGCCGCGACAGGCGGCCGAAATACACCAGCGGCTTGCCCAGCTCCATCACCCAGTCCATCTCCGCTTCCAGCATGCGCGAGAACATGATGATGCCGTCCACCCGGCGGCTCAGCGCTTCGAGCAGCGGACGTTCGCGGTCCGGGTTCTCTTCGGTGTCGACCAGCAGCAGCGTGTAGCCATGCGCCAGCGCCACGCGGTTGGCGCCCTTGACGATGCTGGTGAAGTGCGGATTGCCCACGTCCAGCACCGACAGGCCGATGCTCTTGGTGCGGCCGGTGATCATCGACGCGGCCAGCGGATTGGAACGGTAGCCCAGCTTGGCGATGACTTCCTTGATGGTCGCCTCCACCGCCGGCGAGAAGCGCTGCGCGCCGTTGACGAACTTCGAGACGGTGGCGGTCGAGACGCCGGCGGCGGCGGCCACGTCACGGATGGTTGCTACGTTTTTTTTCATGTTCTGACTGTCGGAGAAGCTAGGCTGCCGGCATGCCGGCAGCGCCAAAGGACAATCTTAGCATGTCGGCATCTATCCGCCGCCGCCGCGTCGCATCACAGGTCGGTAATTTCCTTATGGCGCGGGACCAGCGTCTTCATCACGCACCACGCCACCAGGTAGGCCAGCGCGCAGATGCCGAACATGATCATGTAGCCGGTGCGGATGTCGTTGAGCGCCTTGTAGTGGTCGAACACCCAGCCGCCCAGCTTGGTCAGCAGCACGCCGCCGATGCCGCCGGCCATGCCGCCGATGCCGATCACCGAGGCCACCGACTTCTGCGGGAACATGTCGGACACGGTGGTGAAGATGTTGGCCGACCACGCCTGGTGCGCCGAGGCGCCGACGCCGATCAGCAGCACCGGCACCCAGAAGCTGATCGCGCCCAGCGGCTGCGCCAGCAGCACCACCAGCGGGAAGAAGGCGATCACCAGCATGGCTTTCATGCGGCCGTCGTACGGCGCGTAACCGCGCGCCATGAAGTAGCTGGGGAACCAGCCGCCGCCGATGGAACCGATCATCGTCATGCTGTACAGGACCGCCAGCGGCACGACGATGGCGTCGCCCTTCATGCCGTACTGCGCCGACAGATAGGTCGGCAGCCAGAACAGGAAGAACCACCACACGCCGTCGGTCATGAACTTGCCGAAGGCGAAGGCCCAGGTCTGGCGGTATTTCAGCAGCTGGAACCACGAGACTTTTTTGGCGTCGGCGGCCGGGGCCGCGCCGCCGGCCGGCGCCGGCTGGTCGCTGCGGATGTAGGCCAGCTCCTGCGCGGACAGGCGCGGCTGCTGGTCCGGCTTCTCGTACAGCGTGAGCCACACGCTCATCCAGATGAAGCCCAGCATGCCGATCATGATGAAGGCGGCCTGCCAGCCCCAGATGCCGGCGATCAGCGGCACGCAGATCGGCGCCAGGATGGCGCCGACGTTGGCGCCGGAGTTGAAGATGCCGGTGGCGAAGGAGCGTTCCTTCTTCGGGAAGTATTCGGCGGTGGCCTTGATCGCGGCCGGGAAGTTGCCGGCCTCGCCGACCGCCAGCACCGCGCGCGAGATCATGAAGCCGAGGATGGACGGCGCGGCGACGATGCCGAAGGCACCCAGCAGCACGCCGGCGCCCTCGCCCATGGGCACCGAGAACGCATGCATCAGCGCGCCCAGCGACCAGACCGTGATGGCCAGCACGTAGGCGGCCTTGGTGCCGATCTTGTCGACCACGCGGCCGGCAAACAGCATCGAGATGGCGTAGACGAACTGGAAGGCGGCGGCGATGTTGGCGTAGTCCGTATTGCTCCAGCCGAACTCCTTGGACAAATCCGGCGCCAGCAGGCTCAAGACCTGGCGGTCCAGGTAGTTGACGGTGGTGGCAAAAAACAACAGCGCACAGATGGTCCAGCGGTATTTACCGACGGTTTGTCCCACCGCTTGCGCGTTCACAGGCTCGCTCAGGTTCATGGCATCACTTCTATTTTGGTTTTTGGTGATGATCTCTCGGTCTCCACGAGATCACTCTAGTCGTATGTCATCGTACAACTATCAAACACCTTAAGCAAGCGGAAAGATGCGGCTGTCCAAGGACTGGCGGCGCGGGGATGGGCCGGCAGGCAGTCCATCACCGCAATGTCGTATGATGACATTAAATGCAACTAAGCGGTTTTGCCGCCGCTGGCCTTGGTCAGCAGCAGCGCCACCAGGCTGATCACCGCCGCGCCGGACAGATAGTAGCCGACATATTGCAGCCCGTAGTTGGTCGCCAGCCAGGTGGCGGCGTACGGCGCCAGCGAGGCGCCCAGGATGCCTGCCAGGTTGAACGTCAGCGAGGCGCCGGTGTAGCGCACCTCGGCCGGGAACAGCTCGGACAGCATGGTGCCCAGCGGGCCGTAGGTCATGCCCATCAGGCCCAGGCCCAGCGACAGGAACACCGTCACCTGCAGGCTGCTGCCGGAACCGAACATCGGCGCCATCGTCAGGCCGAACACGGCGATCGCGGCCGACACCCAGATCAGCGTGGTGCGGCGGCCGTAGCGGTCGGCCCACAGCGCGGCGACCGGGATGGTCAGGCCGAAGAAGATCACGGCGAACAGCTGCTGGATCAGGAAGTCCTTGCGGGTGAACTTGAGCGCGCTGGTGCCCCAGCTCAGCGCGAACACCGTCATCAGGTAGAACAGCACGAAGGTGGCCAGCGCGATCAGCGTGCCCAGCACCAGCACGCGGCGGTGGTCGCGCCACACCGTCACCACCGGCACCTTGACGCGCTCGTTCTTGTCCAGCACCTTCTGGAAGTCCGGCGTTTCATGGATCTTCAGGCGGATGTACAGGCCGACGATCACCAGCAGCGAGCTGGCCAGGAAGGGGATGCGCCAGCCGTAGCTGAAGAATTCGGCGTCGCTCAGCGTTTGGCTCAGCAGCAGGAAGATGCCGCCCGACAGGAAGAAGCCGATCGGCGCGCCCAGCTGCGGGAACATGCCGTACCAGGCGCGCTTGCCCGGCGGCGCGTTCTCGGTGGCCAGCAGCACGGCGCCGCCCCACTCGCCGCCCAGCCCCAGGCCCTGGCCGAAGCGGCACAGCGCCAGCAGCGCCGGCGCCAGCGTGCCGATCGAAGCGTAGGTCGGCAGCGCGCCGATCACCACGGTCGAGATACCCATGGTCAGCAGCGCCGCCACCAGCGTGGCCTTGCGGCCGATGCGGTCGCCGAAGTGGCCGAACACGGCCGAGCCCACCGGGCGCGCGAAGAAGGCGATGGCGAACGTGGCCAGCGATTGCAGCGTGGCGGCGGCGGGGTCGCTGGCGGGGAAGAACAGTTTGGGGAACACCAGCACGGCGGCGGTGGCGTAGATGTAGAAGTCGAAGAATTCGATCGTGGTGCCGATCAGGCTGGCAAACAGCACGGTGGCCGGGGAGTTGGCCTTGGGCGATCCGGGGTGAGGCTGAGACTGACTCATACTTGACGCTCCTGCAAGTGGGTGGTGCGGTCCATCATACACACCACCCTCGCCTGCTGCCAAGCGGATAAGTTTGCTCCCTAGCTATCGATTTGCGCGAAGGCGGCGGCGATCTCATCGGCCTTCAGCGGCCGCACCAGGCGGGCCACTTCCTGGCCGTCGCGCAGGAAGATCAGCGTCGGCCACAGCTTGACGCGGTAGGAGCGGCCCAAGGCGCGGCCGGGGCCGTCCTCGACCTTGTAGTGGCGCACGCCTTCGTGGCCGGCATAGGCTTGCGCCAGCGGCGCCTGCGCCGCCATGCAGTGGCCGCACCAGTTGGCGCCGAACTCCAGCAGCGTGGCGCCGGCCAGGGCGTCGACGGTGGCGCGGTCGGGCGCGGTGGGGAGGTAGACTTTTTCCATGTCAGGACTTGGCTTTGGGTTGGACCGCGGCGCACGGGTCGGGGCGCGGCTGCGGCGCAACGGTGTAGCTGGCGTCGTAGCGGCCGCTGTCGGCCTTGCCTTCGACATAGCCTTCGCTGCGCACCGTCAGCGCCGGCGCCACCGCGTTGATCCAGCGCGCCACGCCGATGTCCTTGCGCACGTGGCCGTTACCGGCGATCAGCACCACGTCGCGCGGCTGCTGGTCGCGCACGATCTTGGCCATCCAGATATCGCGCGAGATCTGGGCGTTGACCATGCCCTCGATCATCATCTCCGGCAGCATATTGCAGTGGCCGGCGACGATTTCCGTCTGCTGGCCGCCGCGCACGTCGGCCGGCAGCGGCTGGTCGAGGCGGTAGTCGCGGATGCTCTTCGGGTCGAAGGTGGCGGTGACGCCGTCGCGCACCACGCGCGAAGCGTCGGCGCGCGACAGGTTGCCGGCGATCAGCGGCAACTGGTAGGTCAGCGCCAGCTGGATCACCGGATAGTAGAGCTGCCAGTCCCAGCGCGGGCCGCCGACCACGCGGATCACGCATTGCGCGTCCAGGCAGCCTTTCTGGGCTTTGCTCAGCAAGTCCTGGTTTTCCCGGTCGAACTGTTCCATGACGATGGCCGGGCGCCAGCCCGCCTCCACCCGCTGGCGCAGCAGCTCGTAGCGCAGCTTGTGGCCGGCCGCGTTGTCGTGCACTTCGCCCAGCAGCAGCACCTGCGGATTGGCGCCCGCCGGCGCCGGTACGGCGCTGCCGACTGCGCTCTTGCCGCCGCTGGCGCAGCCGGCCAGCAAGGCCAGCGCGGCGGCGGCGAACATCCATCCCGGGCTGCGGCTATATGTGGAAATCATCTGGATCCGAGTCCTATGCTATCGAATTATTAGTTGTAAAGTTGAAATCGTCTGCGCCACTGGCTGGCAAGTAACAAGCGTTGTTGCGTTGCACGATTTGATTGCTTAAAGAAAAATAGAGATGGCAATATGTTATTAATTGTGGTTTAATGCTAGACAGTTGAGCACGGTTGGCAATTCGTCCGATCTTAGCTTAATGTTTATGTTTTAATGTAGCCTTAACGTCCTGCTTATGCAGCATAGTCAGGAGAGTATTGTGAAGAAGTCGACTTTTATAACGACCATATTGCTGGCCCTGGGCCTGGCGGGAGCTGTGCAAGCTCAGACCGTCAGCCCGGAAAATAGCAAAGTTGCACCTGCAGCAATTGTACTCGCACATTGCGATGAACATAACACCGCACCGTGCGCCATCGACAGCTCCGCTCCGGCGGAGAAGACCGCCTCGGATCGCGATCCAGAGGCGCTGCCGACGAACGATCCGAAAAACCCGCAGGCCGTCGAGCCTGTTGCCGAAGTACCGGAACCGCAAACCTTCGTCATGTTGATGCTGGGCCTGGTAGTACTGGGCTTTGCTACGCGCAGCAGCGGCGCGTCGGAGAAGTTTACCGACTGAGGCCAACCGGTCGCCCCATAAAAAATCCCGCAGGGCACTGAGCGCGATCTTGAGCGCGTTCAGGCTTGCGGGATTTTTTCATTAAGGCGTCAATCGCTACAGGCCGCACACCGAATGGATGTTGGTGATGGACACGCCGTGCAGGATGGCCCGGCCCATGCAGTACAGTTTTTGCACGCCGTTCTCGGTGCCCAGCACCGCGAATATCGCCACCGCCAGCGCCACGCCTATCAGTATCGCCAAGCCTTTGAGTGTGTCCTTGTCCATGACGGCATTCTAGCTTGGCGCCGGACGCCTAGGCAACGGCGGCGGCCAGCGTGTAGTCGAAATCGTAGTAGTGCTTGCCGCCCTCGATGCGGATGTGCAAGCTCCCCGCCAGGCCGGACAACTCTTCCTGGCCGGAATCGGCGACCACCGCCACCGTCAGGCCGGCCGCGCCGCGGTCCATGCTGCCGGTGTGGCACAGCAGGAAGCTGCCGCGCCGGCCGTCCAGCGTACCCTGTACTTTTTCCATCGCCACGTAAGCGCCCGAGCCCAGCGCGCGGTCCATAAAGGCCAGCATCTCGCCCTTGCCGACGGCGTCCAGCGCGCCATGGTATTGCTTGTCCAGCGACATGCGGCCGATGCCGCTCTCGGCCGCCACGGCCGACATGCTTTCGGGCGCCATCTTGACGTTGAATTCACCGCTGATCTTCGGCATTGCTCACCTTTCAAGTGTGGAGACGGGCATCGGGCTGCAGTGCGGCGGGATCGTCGACCGGCGTCACGCACGGCATGCGCAGCACGAAACTGGCGCCCTGGCCCAGGATGCTGGAGACGGTAATGGTGCCGCCAAACTGCTTGGCGATCAAGTTGAACACGATATTGAGTCCGAGGCCGGTGCCGCCCTGCCCGCGCCGCGTGGTGACGAAGGGATCGAACACCTTGTCCAGCATGTCCGGCGGGATGCCCTTGCCGTTGTCGACCACCTGCATCTCGATCCAGTCGGCCTGCTGGGCGACGCCGATGGTGATGCGGCCCTCGTCGCCCGCGTCGAAGGCGTGCTCGACGCAGTTGAGCGTCAGATTGGTGATGACCTGGGCCAGCGCGCCGGGATAGCTGTCGAGCATGATGTCCGGCGGGCAGGCGATGCTGACGGTGATGTGGGTCTTCTTCAGCTTGGGCTGCAGGCTGGACACCACCTCGTTGATGTAGTCGCGCAATTCGAAGCGGCGCCGCGCCTCGCTGACCTGGTCGACCGCGATCTGCTTGAAGCTGTGGATCAGGTGGGCCGCGCGGTAGGCGTTGTTCATGATCAGGCGCGTGCTCTCGGCCGCCGTCTCTAGGTAGCGCATGATGTCGGATTTCTTGATGTTGCCGTCCTCGACAGACTGGTGCACCTTCTCGGTGGCCTCCATCAGCACCGAGGCGCTGGTCAGCGCGATGCCGACCGGGGTGTTGATCTCGTGCGCGACGCCGGCCACCAGGCCGCCCAGCGAGGCCAGCCGCTCGGCCTGCAGCAGCGATTCCTGCGTGCGGCGCAGGTCGTCGAGCGCCTTGGCCGTGGTCTGGGCCGATTTGCGGGCCTCGTCCTCGGCCTCGCGGATGCGCTGGATATTCGACTTCACCTTGCGCTGGATGGCGTTGAAGCCGCGGATCACCTCGCCCAGTTCGTCGTGGCGGCTGTCGGGCAGCTCCTCCACCTCGTCGCTGCCGCGCGTGGCCAGGTCGAACAGGCCGTCGCGCAGGCGCTTGAGCGGATCGAACACGATGCGCAGCGACAGCGCCAGCGCCGCCACCAGGATCAGGTCCAGCAGCAGCACCTCGGTGACTTTGCGGCGCACTTCGGCGGCCAGCGTGGCGTCGATCTGGGCTCGGCTGAAGTTGACCACCACGCGGCCGACCACCACCGGCTTGAGCGAAGCGCCGGCGGCGCCGGAATCGCGGTAGGCCAGGTCGGCCACCACCGGCGAACCGCCGACGGCGGCGTCGTTCTCGATCGAGGTGACGGTGCCGTTATCGTTGCGCAGCTTGCCGGAGAACAGGCCGACCGAGGTGTCGTAGACGCGGATGGAAACCAGCTCGGGCGGCAGCATCTCGGCGGCGACGATGTTGTCGACCTTGGCCTTGTCCAGGTCCCACAGCGCCGACGGCAGGCTGGTTTGCAGACGGGTCAGCACGCCCTGGCGCAGGCGCTGGCTGCTCACTTCCAGCTCGTGGCCCAGGCTGTACTGGGCATAGGTGCCGGAAATCCCCAGCACCAGCGTCACGATGACCACGAACAGCAGCGTCAAGCGGCCTTGGATACCGAACATCGACCAACCTCCCTGCGTTTATAGAATTGACGGCAACGTCCCAATGTACGGTATGACATGCGACTTGGCAAGTTATGGCAAGGCACGGCAGACTTTGCTTGCACGCAATGGTAAGATCGTGCAATGTAGACGAGGTAGCAAAATGGGAGGGCATCATGGCGGGTAATTATCATCAACTGACGCTGGCGGAAGTACGGCCGGGCATGGTCCTGTCGGACGTGCTGCTGGACGTGCAGGGCCATGTGCTGCTGCCGCAGGGGACGGTGCTGACCGAGGCCATGCTGGCGCTGATGCCGCGCCACGGCATCGCCGTGCTGCCCATCCTGAAAGACGAAGTGTCGCCGGAAGTGGCGCAGGCCGCGCTGAGCCGCCACGAGGCGCGCATCGCCCGCCTGTTCCGCAAAAACGACGCCGACAGCGACAGCGACTGGGCCACCGCCCTGCTGCGCCGCTTCGTGTCGGATTTCCGCCTGGGCATGGAGGAGGCGCCCGAGCATGAGTAATACGCTGACTTACGACGACGTCGTCCGCACGCTCGACGACCTGCCCTCGCTGCCGGCGGTGGTGATGGAGCTGCTCAACAGCATAGACCAGGACGACGTCGATATCTCGGTGCTGGCCAAGAAGGTGTCCTACGACCAGGCGCTGACCGCCAAGACGCTGCGGCTGGCCAACTCCTCGCTGTACGGACTGCAGGTCAAAGTGACCACCATCCAGCAGGCGATCACCTACCTGGGCTTCCAGACCACGCGCAACCTGATCACGGCGGCCGCCGTCACCGGCTGCTTCGCCGAGGGCCACTGCCCGGGCTTCGACCACAAGGCCTTCTGGCGCCACTCGATCGCCACCGCCGCCTGCGCCAAGGTGCTGGCGCGGCAGATGCGCTTCAACCAGGACTACGCCTTCACGGCCGGGCTGCTGCACGACATTGGCAGGCTGGTGCTGGTCTCGTGCTTCCCGAACCAGTATTCGGAAACCATCGCCTACCGCGAAGAGCACGACTGCTATCTGCTGGAAGCGGAGCGCAGCGTGCTGGGCGTCGACCACGTCGACGCCGGCATGGCGCTGGCGGAGCACTGGAATTTTTCCGATACGATGCGGCTGGCCATCGGCGGCCACCATGACCCGGAAGCGCCGGGCGCAGGGTTCCTGGCGGCCATCATCCATGTGGCCGATGCTATCGTGCATGCGCTCGATCTGGCGCAAATGCCGGACGACCTGGTGCCGCCGGTGTCCACCGTGGCCTGGACTGCGCTGGGCCTCGATGAGGAAATCTATCTGCAATTGTTCCGCGAGACGGAACTGCAATATGAAGAAATTTCGATGGTGCTGCTGAGCTGATCAGTTGCAGCGGGCTCCCTGCCGGCCGGGCTCGACACCACGGCAACGGCAGGGGCAGGCGTGCGGGCGCATTAGTGACGCGCGTAGTTTCCGGCCTCGGCCTTTTCGGTGCGTTCCTCTGGCTTCGGGCGGCCCTGGGCGTCGGACAGGCGGTACTTGGTGCGGCGGTCGCCCATCAGGTCGCGCAGGTCGCGGATGCTCATGCCGGTCACTTCGTGCATGCGGATCAGCAGCGAGGCGCCAACCGGCAGGCGGTGGTGGCGGATCTTGCTGATGACCGGCGGCGCGACTTCCAGCAGACGCGACAATGCGGCGTCGTTTTTCAGTTGCATCTTGCCGAGCAAAATATCCAGCAGATGGTTGGGGTTGTAGCTTTCCTGTGAAGCGAGAGCGTGGTGTGCCATGATTTTCCTCGTTGGTTGGGTGAATGAAGTTTGCGGGCTTGAACTTAAGGGCAACTTAGATTCCTTAGCCTAAGTTCCCGACTCAGTTCCTGATTCAATCAGCCCATGCTGATTGCCTTTCGTGCAATATTATTCTATGCTCAAAAGGGCCTGTTTCTGCCGCTGTACGCCGAGCGAAGATTGTTCGACATCAATCACGAGCTAGAAACCTTAGCAACAATGCTATTTCATCACATGGGGCTGGAGGGTGTCGCACGCAAGAACTTGTAGGAAACTGTTACACAAAGCAAGCGCGTCTTTACACAGGCGGGGGCGGGGACAAAAGCCGCCGTGGCAGCGGGGAAATCAAGCGGTGGTGTCGATATGGCGGCCCAGGGTTTTCTCGCTCTGGCGGCGGTCCTGCTGGGTGTGCTTGTCGGCCGCCTGGGCCTGGCGGCGCTGCTGCGCCGCCGCGTCGTCGTTGGCCTGGGCGCGGGCGCGCTGGGTGTCGGTGTTCTGTTCCACGCGGTTCTGCACCGCGCGTTCGGCGGCGTCGCTGCGCTGCTCACGGTCGGCGCGCTCGGTCGAACTGGCCTGCTGGGCGCGCTGCTGTTCGCGGTTGGCGCGGGTTTCGCGCCGGTTGGCCGCCTGCACGCCATCGAGCGAAGTGCTGATGCGCGACGAGGAAATCGAATTGGCCGCCATGACTCACCTCCATAGAAATTGCCGGCAGGCTACTCTTTCAATGTAGAAGGCCGGGCCGCCGAAATCAAGGCCTATCGTGTCTGCGGCGGGCAAATTACGTTAAACTATCGCCTGTGCCGGCACTGCCGGCCTCTCTCATAAAGCATCCCATTGAAAACCAAAACTCCAGTCCAGCCGCACTACTTCGTCCCGGAGCCGCTCGATAACGCGCGCCTGGCCCACCTGTGCGGCCCCCTCGACGAAAACCTGCGCCAGATTTCCGCGGCGCTGGACGTCACCATCTTCCGCCGCGGCGAAAAATTCATCGTCAGCGGCCACAACGCCGAACGGGCGGTGCAGATCCTCGAACAGTTCTACGCGGTCGCCAACAAGATCGTACCGATCGAGGAAGTGCAACTGGCCCTGGTCGAGCAGCGCGCCGGCCTGGCCGTGGCCAACGCCGCCATCGCCGCCGCCTCGGCGCCGGACCAGCCGCGCGCGGTCGAGGCACCCTTCGTCGAGCCGGACATCAACAGCCCGATCCTGAAGACCCGCCGCGCCGACCTGCGCGGCCGCACGCCGCACCAGATCCGCTACCTGCGCAACATCCTGGAGCACGACATCAGCTTCGGCGTCGGCCCGGCCGGCACCGGCAAGACCTACCTGGCGGTGGCCTGCGCGGTCGACGCGCTGGAGCGCGACGCCGTCAAGCGCATCATCCTGACCCGCCCCGCCGTCGAAGCGGGCGAGCGCCTGGGCTTCCTGCCGGGCGACCTGGCGCAAAAGGTCGACCCGTACCTGCGTCCGCTGTACGACGCGCTGTACGACCTGCTCGGCTTCGACCGCACGCAGAAGATGTTCGAGAAGCAGGTGATCGAGATCGCGCCGCTGGCCTATATGCGCGGCCGCACGCTGAACCACGCCTTCGTCATCCTCGACGAGGCGCAGAACACCACCGTCGAACAGATGAAGATGTTCCTGACCCGCATAGGCTTCGGCAGCAAGGCCGTGGTCACGGGCGACGTCACCCAGGTCGATTTGCACAAGAGCCAGAAGAGCGGCCTGGTGGACGCCATCCAGGTGCTCAAGGACGTGCGCGGCATCGCCTTCAGCCACTTCAACAGCGAAGACGTGGTGCGCCATCCACTGGTGGCGCGCATCGTCGACGCCTACGAAACGGCGCACAACCACGAAGCGGAAATCGCCCCTTTACTCAAAGCCACAGCTCTCAAAAATGTCCGTAAAAAATAAACTGACGCTGTCGGTGCAATATCCCGACGCCCGCCTGCAGGAATCCATCACCCGGCCGAAGATCCGCCGCTGGGTGCAGGCCGCGCTGTTCGCGCCGGCCGAGCTGACGATACGCTTCGTCGACGCCGAGGAAGGCCGCACCCTGAACCGCGAGTACCGCGAAAAGGACTACGCCACCAACGTGCTGACCTTCGCCTACAACGAAGGCGAAGACATCCCGGACGACGCGCCGACCCAGGCCGACATCATCCTCTGCACCGACGTGCTGGAGCAGGAAGCGGCCGAGCAAAAGAAAACCGTGGAAGAACACACCGCCCACCTGATCGTCCACGGCGTGCTGCACGCCCAGGGCTACGACCACATGGACGACGAGGAAGCGGCCGAGATGGAAGGCATCGAAACGGAAATCCTGGGCGGCCTCGGCTACGCCGATCCGTATGCCGAGTAAGCGCTGGCTGCGCGGGCTGGCGGCCGGCCTGCTGCTTGCCCTGTCCCTGCCGCCGGCATTGGCCGACGACGCCAAGACCATCGAGATCAACGGCACCCGCAATCCCGAACTGAAGCGCTACCGCGTGATGCTGGCCGGGCTGGACGCCTTCGACGAATACCACGCGCTGGCGCCGAAAGCGCCCGCGCTGAACTTCCGGCTGCGCGTGCGTTCGGGCGCGCAGGAAGGCGCCACACTGGACAACCTGACGCTGCGCATCGCCGGCGACCAGGCCTCGGTGCCGGTACCGCTGGCGGGCGACGGCCTGTTCTCGCTGCCGCGCATCGCCGCGCTGGCCGACGAGGACGCAGACCTGGTGCTCAACCAGCGCAAGGGCAACTACCGCTGGGACGCCGACGTCCGCAGCGCCGGCGTGCCGCCGAATATGCGGCGCCTGGGCGACCTGCGGCTGGAATGCGAAGTGGTGGTGGCGGTGGCCAAGAAGGAAATCCCGATGTGGATACACGCCACCGTGACCACCCTGTTGCTGACCAACCACTGGTGCGGATCGGACAAGCTCAACTGGACCGGCCGCAGCCCGCGCAAGCTGCGCCAGGCCACGCTGGTGGCCGACGGGCAGCGGGTGGCACTGGAGCTGGGCGACGGCAACAAGACCTTCACCAGCCCGACCGGCAACCCGGCCTACCCCGACGACGCGCTGATCGAACTGGAATATGCCGACGACGCACCGTAGCAATTTTGACAAAAACCGGCCCGTCGCCGCTTTTAGTGTATCCTATACCCCTTCGAAACAACGGCTCACGCCTCCTATGCAAGAGCACTCTAGTGGCGTCAAGACTGACGCCAAACCCCATCGGTCACTGTTTGAACGCCTGACCGCACTGATTTCCCCCGAGCCAGAGAACCGCGCGGAACTGCTCGAAGTTCTGCACGACGCCCACGAACGCAACCTGATCGACGCCGACGCCCTGTCGATGATCGAAGGCGTGTTCCAGGTGTCGGATCTGTCTGCCCGCGACATCATGATCCCGCGCTCGCAGATGGACGTCATCGACATCTCCAAGCCTATCGACGAATGGTTGCCGCTGGTGCTGCAGACCGCCCACTCGCGCTTCCCCGCCATCGAAGGCGAGCGCGACAAGGTGATCGGCATCCTGCTGGCCAAGGACCTGCTGCGCTACTACGCCGAAGAATCGTTCGACGTGCGCGACATGCTGCGCCCCGCCATCTTCATCCCCGAATCGAAACGCCTGAATGTGCTGCTGCGCGACTTCCGCGCCAACCACAATCACATGGCCATCGTGGTGGACGAATACAGCGGCGTGGCCGGCCTGATCACCATCGAGGACGTGCTGGAACAGATCGTCGGCGACATCGAGGACGAATACGATTTCGACGAGGAAGAAGACAACATCCTGTCGATCAAGGAAGGCGTGCACGGCCCGCGCTGGCGCATCAAGGCGCTGACCGAGATCGAGCAATTCAACGAGGAACTCGACACCGCGCTGCCGGACGACGACGTCGACACCATCGGCGGCCTGGTCGCCAAGCACCTGGCGCGCATGCCGCACAAGGGCGACGTGTTCGACATGGAAGGCTTGCGCTTCGAAGTGCTGCGCGCAGACGCCCGCCAGATCCATGTGCTGCTGGTGGAAAAACTCCCGGCCGCCGCCGAAGCCGGCGACGACGCATAATGCGTTTTCGCCGCGCCCATCCGAACGATCCACCCAAGCCGCAACGCTCCACCCGTGGCCGCATGGCCATCACCGCCGTGGCCGGCGCGCTGTGCGTGTTCGCCTTCGCGCCGTTCGGCTGGTGGCCGCTGGAGATCCTCGGCCTGGCGACGCTGTTCTACCAGGTGCTGCGCAGCAGCGACGTCAAGGCGGCCGGCCTGATCGGCTGGGCCTTCGGCTTCGGCTGGACCGCCGCCGGCACCCACTGGCTCTACGTTTCCCTGCATACCTACGGCGCCATGCCGGCGCCGCTGGCGGCCGCCGCCGTGCTGCTGCTGGCCTGGGCCATGGGCTTCTACGTCGCGCTGGCGATGGGCGGCGCAGCCTGGCTGCGCAAGCGCTGGGCGCTGCCGCTGCCGGCCGCCAACCTGCTGGTGCTGCCGGCCATGTGGGCGCTGTTCGAATGGATACGCGGATGGCTGTTCACGGGTTTTCCGTGGCTGTCGGCCGGCTACGCCCACAACCACAGCCCGCTGGCCGGCTACGCGCCGGTGATCGGCATGTACGGCCTGGGCTGGCTGGCGGCGGTGATCGCCGGCGCCCTGCTGTTGCTGCTGCACCGCACGCGCCTGCGCGCGGCCGGGCTGATCGTCGCCGTTTCCGTGGCCGGCGTCGCCCTCGGCTTCCTGCACTGGACCTACCCGGAAGGCAAGCCGATCTCGGTGCGCCTGCTGCAAGGGAATATCCCGCAGGAAGAGAAATTCAACGGCGCCCACGTCATGGCCGCGCTCAAGCTGTACCAGGACGCCATCACGGCCGCCCCGGCCGACCTGATCGCCACGCCGGAGACGGCCATCGTCATGCTGCCGCAGCAGCTGCCGCCGGACTACCTGCCGGGCATAGCCCAGTTCCTCAACAAGACCAACAGCAACCTGATCCTGGGCATCCCGGTGGCCGACAGCCAGACCGCCTATTTCAACAGCGCGATCGGCATCCCCTCCAAGCTCGGCACCAGCTACTACCGCTATGACAAACACCATCTGGTGCCGTATGGCGAGTTCATTCCGTTCGGCTTCCGCTGGTTCGTCAACCTGATGTCGATCCCGCTGGGCGACCAGACCAGCGGCCGCGATATCCAGCCCTCGTTCGCTATCAAGGACCAGCGCGTGCTGCCCAACATCTGCTACGAAGACTTGTTCGGCGAAGAAATCGCCAGCCAGCTGAACAACCCGGCGCAAGGCCAGAAACCGGCCACCATGCTGCTCAACATCTCGAACCTGGCCTGGTTTGGCGACACCATCGCCATCCCCCAGCATTTGCAGATCTCGCAAATGCGCACGCTGGAGACCGGCCGCCCGATGCTGCGGGCGACCAACACCGGCGCCACCGCCATCATCAATGGCGAAGGCAAAGTGGTGCAGCAGCTGCCCGTGAACACCTACGGCGCGCTGGCGGCCTCGGTGCAGGGCATGGGCGGCAGCACCCCGTATATCCTGTGGGGAAACAAGCTGTTCCTGGCGCTGGCCGCGCTGTCGCTGGCGGGCGCCTGGTTTGGGGCCAAGCGCGCAAAAAACCAGCCTAAAGCCGCTTAATCTCTACAGGCTCCCAGTAAAACCCGCTAAAATTGCCCCTTTAGCGAAACTGCAACCGCGCGCCTTTGGGCTGCGCCACCGACCAAACAAGATGCTGACATTTCAACAAATTATCCTGACCTTGCAAACCTACTGGGACAAGCAAGGCTGCGCCCTGCTCCAGCCCTACGACATGGAAGTCGGCGCCGGCACCTTCCACACCGGCACCTTCCTGCGCGCGATCGGCCCGGAGCCTTGGCGCGCGGCCTACGTGCAGCCATCGCGCCGCCCGAAGGACGGCCGCTACGGCGAGAACCCCAACCGCGGCCAGCACTACTACCAGTACCAGGTGGTGATGAAGCCGGCCCCGGAAAACATCCTGGACCTGTACCTGGGTTCGCTGGAAGCGCTGGGCCTGGACCTGAAGCAGAACGATGTCCGCTTCGTCGAGGACGACTGGGAATCGCCAACGCTGGGCGCCTGGGGCCTGGGTTGGGAAGTCTGGCTGAACGGCATGGAAGTGACGCAGTTCACCTACTTCCAGCAAGTCGGCGGCCTCGATTGCAAACCGGTGCTGGGCGAGATCACCTATGGCATCGAACGCCTGGCCATGTATCTGCAAGGCGTCGAGAATATGTACGACCTGGTGTGGACCACCTGGGAAGAGAACGGCGTCACCAAGACGCTGAAGTACGGCGACGTGTTCCACCAGAACGAAGTGGAGCAGTCGGCCTACAACTTCGAGCACTCGAACACCGAGCTGCTGTTCGCCCAGTTCAACAACCACGAATCGGAAGCCAAGCGCCTGATCGAGCTGCAACTGACCCTGCCTGCGTATGAGCAGATCATGAAGGCTTCGCACAGCTTCAACCTGCTGGATGCGCGTGGCGCCATCTCCGTGACCGAGCGCGCCGCCTACATCGGCCGCGTGCGCGCCCTGTCGCGCCTGGTCGCCCAAGCCTACTACGATTCGCGCGAACGCCTGGGCTTCCCTATGGCTCCCGCCGCCGTCGCCGCCGAATAAAACGATATAAATAATATGACTCAAACTCTGCTCATCGAACTGCTGACCGAAGAACTGCCGCCGAAGGCGCTCGCCAAACTGGGCAAGGCTTTCGCGGACGGTATCGTCAACGGCCTGAAATCGCGCGACTTCCTGGAAGCCGACAGCGTCGCCACCTCGTTCGCCTCGCCACGCCGCCTGGCCGTCTCCATCACCAAGGTGCGCGCCACCTCGCCGGACAAGGCGATCCGCGAAAAAGTGCTGCCGGTGTCGGTGGCGCTGGACGCCGCCGGCAACGGCACGCCGCCGCTGGCCAAGAAACTGGCCGCGCTGGGCTTCCCGAACCTGACCGTGGCCGATCTGGAACGCACGCAGGACGGCAAGGCCGAAAGCTTCTTCTACACCTACACCGCCACCGGCAGCGCGCTGCAAGCTGGCCTGCAAGCGGCGCTGGAAGACTCGGTCTCCAAGCTGCCGATTCCTAAAGTGATGAGCTACCAGCGTCCCGACGGCGCCACCGTGCAGTTCGTGCGTCCGGCGCACAGCCTGATCGCGCTGCACGGCGCCACCGTGCTGCCACTGACCCTGCTGGGCCTGACCGCATCGAACGTCAGCGAAGGCCACCGCTTCCTGACCGCGCCGGGCCAGCGCATGATCACCATCGCCAACGCCGACAGCTACGCCGCCACCCTGGCGAGCGAAGGCAAGGTGCTGGCCAGCGTCGAAGACCGCAAAGAGAAAATCCGCGCCGAGCTGCTGGCCAAGGCCGGCGCCGACCAGGTGCTGATGCCTGAAGCGCTGCTGGACGAAGTGGCCGCGCTGGTCGAATGGCCGGTCGTCTACGAATGCAAGTTCGAGGAAGAGTTCCTGGCCGTGCCGCAGGAATGCCTGATCCTGACCATGCAGACCAACCAGAAATACTTCGCGCTGACCGACACCAACGGCAAGCTGCGTTCGCGCTTCCTGATCGTCTCCAACATCGCCACCGACACGCCAACCGCCATCATCGACGGCAACGAGCGCGTGGTGCGTCCGCGCCTGTCCGACGCCAAGTTCTTCTTCGAGCAGGACAAGAAGAAGACACTGGAATCGCGCCTGCCGCTGCTGGAAAAAATCGTCTACCACAACAAGCTGGGCACGCAGGCCGCACGCGGCGAACGCGTGGCCGCGCTGGCCAGCTACATCGCCACCCAGATCGGCGGCGACGCCGCGCTGGCCTCGCGCGCAGCCAAACTGTCGAAGGCCGACCTGGTCACGGAGATGGTCGGCGAATTCCCTGAGCTGCAAGGCATCATGGGCACCTACTACGCCCGCAACGACGGCGAGCCGGAAGACGTAGCGCTGGCCGCGTCCGAGCACTACCAGCCGCGCTTCGCCGGCGACGCATTGCCGTCGACCGTGACCGGCACCGCCGTCGCGCTGGCCGACAAGCTGGAAACCCTGGTCGGCATCTGGGCCATCGGCCTGGCGCCGACCGGCGACAAGGATCCGTTCGCGCTGCGCCGCCACGCGCTGGGCGTGCTGCGCATGCTGATCGAGAAGCGCCTGCCGCTGTCGATCTCCGGCCTGCTGTCGCACGCCGCAGGGCTGTTCGCATCCGTGGCCGGCTTCAAGGACCCGAGCGCCGACGTCTACACCTTCATGATCGACCGCCTGCGCGGCATCCTGCGCGAGCGCGGCTTCTCGCCGAACGAGATCGAAGCGGTGGTCGCCCAGAATCCCGACCGCCTGGACGACATCGTGCAGCGCCTGGAAGCCGTGCAAGCCTTCGCCGCGCTGCCGGAATCGGCCTCGCTGGCCGCCGCCAACAAGCGCATCACCAACATCCTGAAGAAGAACGAGGAAGCGCTGGCCGCCGCCGGCAACAGCGGCGTCAACACCGCGCTGCTGCAGGACGCCGCCGAGAAGAACCTGCATGCCGCCGTGGTGCGCGTGCTGCCGGAAATCGACGCCGCCTTCAACCAGGGCGACTTCGCCGGCACGCTGAAAACCCTGGCGCAGCTGCGCGAGGAAGTCGACGCCTTCTTCAACGACGTGATGGTGATGGCAGAGGATGTCGCGCTGCGCAACAACCGCCTGGCGCTGTTGTCGACACTGCACGGCATGATGAACCGCGTGGCCGACATTTCGAAACTGGCGGCCTAAATGGGTGCGCCGTCCATGAAACTGATCATTCTCGATCGCGACGGCGTCATCAACCACGATTCGCCGGACTTCATCAAGTCGCCGGCCGAGTGGATACCGGTCCCCGGCTCGCTCGAAGCGATCGCCCGCCTGAACCAGGCGGGTTATCGCGTGGTGGTGGCGTCGAACCAGTCGGGCATCGCCCGCGAGTTCTTCGACATGACGATCCTGAACGCGATCCACCAGAAGATGCACAACCTGGCGCAGCAGGTCGGCGCCAGTATCGACGCCATCTTCTTCTGCCCGCACGCGGCGGCCGACAGCTGCGATTGCCGCAAGCCGAAGCCGGGCATGTTCACGGAAATCTCGCAACGCTATAAAATCAGCCTGAAAGGCGTGCCGACCGTCGGCGATTCGCTGCGCGACCTGCAGGCCGGCTACGTCAGCGGCTGCGTGCCCTACCTGGTCCTGACCGGCAAGGGCGAGAAAACCCAGGCCACAGGCGGCCTGCCACCCGGTACAATGGTTTTCGCCGACCTGGCCGCGATGGTCAACCACCTGCTGAAAACCAGCGCGCCGCCGGCGCTGCACATCGTTAGCTAAACAGTTTTTGGAGTCTGCATTGGGTCATCCCGTCTTGTTTTTGCGTTCCCTGATTTTCACCATCGTCATGGTGGTATCGACCATCGTCTGGGCCTGCGTGTGCTTCCTGGCCGCGCCGCTGCCGTACAACAAACGCTTCTTCGTCACCGCGCGCTGGAACGTGTTCATGATCTGGTGCCTCAAGGTCATCTGCGGCATCCGCTACGAAATCAAGGGCGCCGAAAACTTCCCGGACGCGCCGGCCATCGTGCTGTCGAAGCACCAGTCGGCATGGGAAACCATCTTCCTGCTGCCTAACATGCCGCGCCCACTGGTGTTCGTGTTCAAGAAGGAGATCCTGTACATTCCCTTCTTCGGCTGGGCGATGGCGCTGCTGCGCATGATCCCGATCGACCGCAAGCAGGGCAAGAACGCCTTCATGGACGTGGTCCGCCACGGCAAGCGCCGCCTGGCCGACGGCCAGTGGATCATCATGTTCCCGGAAGGGACGCGCATCCCGGTCGGCAAAGCGGGCAAGTATAAAAGCGGCGGCACCCGCCTGGCCATCGAGACCGGCGCGGTGGTGGTGCCGATTGCCCACAACTCCGGCGAGTGCTGGCCAAAAAATTCTTTCATCAAGCGCCCAGGGCTTGTTACAGTATCGATAGGCAAACCGATTTCTCCGGAAGGACTCACCCCGGACGGCATGATGCAACAGGTGGAAAATTGGATAGAATCAGAAATGCGCGTCATTTCGCCCCACGCCTACAACGCTGGCTAGATGATCTAGCCACGCTGGTCAAGCCGGCGTCGCCGAAAGACGACGCCAGCCAACTGGACCTGTTTGGACGGGAGGCGCAGTCGTCTCTCAAGCCGGTGTACACCGCACCGGTATGGTCTATTCCGACCTCGCCCGCCTCGAATACGCCTCCCCCTGTTTCGCCCTACGTCGCGCCGCCGCAGACCGCCGTGCCGGTCAAGCCGCGCGCGCAGACTCCCCCGCCTTCCGACCAGCCGCCCAAGCGCCAGCTGATGGTGGGCGACTTCGTGCTTGAATATTCGCTGCGCCGTTCGACCCGCCGTTCGATCGGCTTCATGATCGACGACGAGGGCCTGCGCGTGACCGCGCCCAAGCGCATCAGCATCGCCGAAATCGACAACGCCATCCGCACCAAGCAGCACTGGATACTGAGCAAATTGAAGGAACGCCGCGAGCGCCGCGCCGCGCGGCTGGAGAAGCCGCCAGTGGAGTGGATCGACGGCGCGCAGCTGCCCTATCTCGGCGCCGACATCACGCTGCGGCTGCTGGTGGGCGGCCGCAATCGCAGCAGCTACAACCCGGCCACGCGCGAGCTGTCGATGGTGCTGGTGCCCGGCGCCACCGAGACGCTGCTCAAGGAACGCGTGAAGGCCTGGTATCAGCAAGAGGCCAAGGTGCTGTTCGAGCAGCGGCTGGACGTGTTTGCGGAGCGGCTGGGGGTGCGCTACCACTCGTTCGGCCTGTCGTCGGCCGGCACGCGCTGGGGCTCGTGCACGGTGGACCGCAAGATCCGCCTGAACTGGAAGCTGATCCACTTCTCGCAGCCGCTGATCGACTACGTGATCGCGCACGAACTGGCCCACATCCTGGAGATGAACCACAGCGCGCAGTTCTGGAACACGGTAGGCCTAATCTATCCCGAATACGAGGAAGCCAAGAACCTGCTGCGCAAGCGCGCGCAGGAGCTGCCGGTGCTGTTTGCATAATGTCGTAAAAGTTTACAGAGGCAGAACCAATGAGTTCAAATAAAAGTGTCGAATTGTTCACCCGCGTGATCAAAGAAAAGCACGCCGTACTTATCCAGTCCGCACATAAGCTGCTGTCAGATATCGCCGGAGACGATCTAGCCACTAAGAAAAATTCAGCCGAACTTGTACAGTCTGGAGCAACAGCGTTGAGGGTGTTACTCGCCCAAAATGACGTACCAAGCTGGCTCAACAACTTAATCAGTCAAACAGCCAATTTCGTTGCTGGGCAGTGGAAAGCAGGGGATTTTTTGCCTAATTTCATCAGTAGCAAGCAAGATCTCGAGCGGCATATTTGGCAATTTGATCAAACCTCAGAAAACGCCTTCGACTTCGATGCAATCTTTGAACACTACAAGAGCGGAAGCCGACTACCTGAACTGTTTGACGAGATCATTCGGATACTTGAAGAGATCGAAGCAAGCGACGAGGTGGATAGCGTCAGTATGCTTAAAGCGTTAGGGAAATTGATCGCAACAATTAAGAAATGCAAGAATGGCTCTTATTTTTCGCTAAACAGTGCCTGGGAATTCCTGCTAAGTTTCTTGAAAAACTATATGTGGGCCGAACTATCAAGCCTTCCGGTGGTGGGTAAGATGCTGGAAGCTCTAGAGAAAACAATTTTCCGAAACGAATGCTGAAATGTTTTCTTTACACAAAAAAGTGCAGGAAGAGATGGAGCTAACAATCAGCTCCGAGGTCAAAGCTCTGGCAAGCAAAACCTCATTCCCATTTCTTACCTACGACCAATCTGGACATACACCGCCTCCCTTGGCAATCACATGTTCGACGAACGTTCAAGCTTGACCTTTATGAGTCCTGACGTGAGTGCATGAGCCGAACGATTTCCATAACTTGCAACTTCGGCCGAACTCGATATACCAACACGATTTGATCCGCAACCCGAAATTCAAACGTTCCCTTGATTCGGCCTTTGTGGCCCAGCATCGGAAAGCCAGCAAGCAGCTCTACTGCTCGCCCGATTTTCTCATCCATCGAGAGCGCGCCTTGAATGCTACGCGCCTCAATGAAATCGAACAGGCGTTCCCTATCCCGCACTGCACGGGCCGACCAGTGCGCGATCATCGCTCAAACCTTGGACAGCTTCTTTAAAAGCTCTGTGCGTCTCGCGGCGAATTTTTCCTCTACGACTGAGTGGGGAATACTAGGACTGGGGTCGTCCAGTGCCTCCTGCACTTGCTGGCGAAACCACGCATTATGTTCTTCATTTTTTTGAGCCTCACGCAGTCTCTCTGCAACCGCAGGATCATTGGTAGTCCGGTCAAGTTTGCTAATGTCGACCAAGAAATGAGGTATTCCATGATCGCGAAGATAATCGTCCAGGGCCTCCAGCGTCGTAAAAATCCGCAAGCCACCATCTTCTAAGGCGAGCGCCTTCGCTGTTCCGCCATGATGAACGAGCAGATGCCATCCTTCTTTCAAACCGAATGCGCGCGCCACTCGAGATTTTTGTGGCGCCAGCAATTCCATCAATACAGTTTGATCTATGGGCTGGAACGTAGTCTCCATACTGCCTCCCACGATGGTCTTCATCGGTCTTTGAGTATAGCAAGATGCTCTGGTTTCAACCCGATTCGGGTCAATACCAGTTGGCCTTTTCGATCCACGCGCACGAGAAGCAGGCCTTATTCCTAAAGGCGTCCACGTAAGTGGTGTGGCGCCCGACCAAAACCAGTTGACGTTTCCACAATGCCGCCGTACCGTGTCATGATGGACACCAAACAAAAATTCAGCCTCGCCACCATCGCCCTGCACTGGCTAGTGGCGGCCAGCATCATCGGTCTGATCGCGCTCGGCATCTACATGGTCGAGACCGAATCCTGGCATCTATATCACATCCATAAGTCGATAGGCCTGCTGGCCTTCGCGGCGATCTTGGCGCGGCTGGCCTGGCGCTGGCGCAATGGCTTGCCGCAGCCGGTGCGGCCGATGTCGCGCATCGCACATGTCACCGCCGTCGCCGCCCACATCGTGCTGCTGATCCTGACCGTGGTGCTGCCCATTACCGGCATGATCTACTCAGGCGCCAGCGGCAACGGCTTCGGCATCTTCGACTGGGAAATCTTCCCCAGCCGCTACGACGCCGGCCAGGCCGTACCGCTCAGCGCACAATGGTCCGATATCGGCCAGGCCATGCACGGCTACCTCGGCTACCTGCTGCTGACGCTGATCGTGCTGCACGCCGCCGCCGCGCTCAAGCACCATGTCATCGACAAGGACGCCACCCTAAAACGCATGCTGGGCCGCACGCCGGGCTAAACATATCAACAACACAATTATCCGTTTCGCAAATATCGACCATTCGATATTGAAAGTTGCCGTACGGAATTTACCGTGTTACCTTATGCTGCATTGCCGCATAAGGATTAAACATAATGCAACAGAGTATCAAAAAGAAAACCGGTCTGGTCTTGGGCGGTGGCGCTCCGAATTCGCCGCTGATCGCCGGCGCGCTGGCTGCCTTCCTGGACCAGGAAGTCGAATTTGACGTGATCTCCGCCTCGGGCGCGGGCGTTCTGATGGGCTTGCTGTACGCAGCCCCGCTGGACGCCACGCCGCGCGAGGCCCTGAAACGCTGGGCCGATACCGGCGTCTCCGACACCATCTACAAGATGATGCCGGTGAATTACAAGATCTTCCACAAACCCGGCCAGGAAGCCGATGTGTTCCGCAACGCCTTCGCGCCGAGCGCCAGCCATCCGGTTTTTGGTGCGATGCAAAACGTGTTCGGCAAGGGCCAGCTGCCGTGGACCGACTGGAGCCAGCTGCTGATGTCGACCATGTCGCCATCCAACCTGTCCGCCAAGAGCCTGGGCCTGTGCGCGCATGCGCCGTTCCTGGAAGGCGTGGTCGATTTCTCCGCCATCGCCAGCATGAAGCCGGAGTTCTACATCAACGCCTACAATTTGAACCAGCATCGCATGAAGATCTGGGACAAGCATGAAATCCAGGCCGAGCATGTGCGCGCCGCGCTGTCCTTCCCCTTCCTCTACGCGCCGACCGAAATCGACGGCGAGGACTACATCGAAGGCGCCGCGCTGGAGACACTGAATTTCGATCCCTTCATCGAAGGCAAAGGCGAGCACCACGACACCGACACGCTGATCGTGCTCGATATCCTGGGCGACGAGCGCCTGCTGCGCAAGCCGCGCAATCTGTATGATGCGTGGGTGGGTTCGATGATCACGCCGCTGGTGAAGATTTCGCAGAACCAGATCCGCCTGTTCGAGTTGGAGCACAACACCGACCGCAAGACCGGCCTGCCGAAACGCCGCATGCTCAAGCTGGAGCTGATGGCCGCCGTGCCGGACGACCATATGCCGAACACCATGGACTGGTCGACGTCGAATATGCAGTTCCTGTTCGATATCGGCTACAAGGCGGCGACGCGCTTCTGCCGCCAGCACTCCACCGTGCTGCGCTACGCCGAAGAGACGGAACTGGCGGGTTAACGCAGGGGTTGGATCAGCGCCGGCAGCAATGCCAGCGTGCGGCGCGTGGCGCCGCGATGCTGGTTGGCGAAGGCCAGCGCGTTGCGGCCCATGGCCGTGCGCGCCGCTTCGTCGTTCAGCAAACGCCCGGCGGCGGATATCAGCTGCGCCGCATCGGCGACGCGCTGCGCGCCGCCCGCAGCCAGCGCATCTTCCGTCACCAGCGCGAAGTTGAAGGTGTGCTGGCCGATCAGCACCGGCTTGCCCAGCGCCGCCGGCTCGATCAGGTTCTGGCCGCCCAAGGGCAGCAGGCTGCCGCCCACAAAGGCCACATCGCAGGCCGCGTAGTAGGCGAACATCTCGCCCATCGAATCGCCCATCAGCACATCGACAAAGCCCGGCAGCACGGCATCGCCGCCATCCAGTGCCAGCTTGCTGCGGCGCTGCACGTTCAGGCCGTGCGCGCCGATCATCTTTTCCACCTCGTCGAAACGCTGCGGATGGCGGGGTACGATCAGCAGCAGCACATTGGCCGGCAACGCCGCCCGCTCGCGGCGGAAGGCGTCCAGTATCAGCTCTTCCTCGCCCTCGCGCGTGCTCGCGCACAGCAGCACCGGGCGATCGCCGATCACGCCGCGCAGCGCGGCGCCGACGGCCAGCGCCGCATCCGGCACCACCACGTCGAACTTGATGCTGCCGGTGATTTCCACGCGCTGCACGCCCAGCGAGCGCACGCGCTCCGCATCGGCCGCCGTCTGCGCGGCGACCAGCGAGATGCCGCGCGCCGCGTCCACCAGCAGGGAACCGAAACGGCGCGACCGGCGCAGCGAACGTTCGGACAGGCGGGCGTTAGCCAGCACCACCGGCACGCCGCGCTTGCCGCACACCGCGATCAGGTTGGGCCATACCTCCGTCTCCATCAGGATGCAGACGGCAGGCTTGAAATGTTTGATGAAGCTGCCGACCATGGTCGCCGTGTCATACGGCAGATAGGACTGCACCAGCCGCGCGCCATGCTTGGCGAACAGCGTCTTGCCGGTGGCGCGGCCGGTCGGCGTCATGTGGGTGAGGACGATGCGGCTGTGCGGATACTCGGCCAGCAGGGCGTCGACCAGCGGCTCGGCGGCGCGCGTCTCGCCCACCGACACGGCGTGTACCCACAAGGTCTGCGTGGTGGACGACGGGCCGCTGTAGAAGCCCAAACGCTCGCCCCAATGCTGGCGATAGCCCGGCTCCTTGCGGCCGCGCAGCCACAGGCGCGCCAGCACCAGCGGCAAGGCCAGCCACCACATCACGGAATAGAAAAGTCGCATAGTTACGCCAGCAGGCTGCGGGCCGCCGCCAGTACTTCGGCCACCGGCGGCGGTGTGCCCCGGTCGCCCAGGTTGATGATGCGCGGCGACCAGTTGCCTTCGGTTTTCCAGCGCGGCGAATCGGCGTAGATCTCCACCGTCGGCCGCACGAAGGCAGCGGCGATATGGGTCAATCCCGTATCGACGCCGATCACCAGGCCGGCGTGACGCGCCAGCAGCATCGCATCGGCCATCGACAACTTGGGCAGCACGCGCGCGTTCGGCAGGCCTGCGGCCAATACTTCGGCTTCGGCCTTCTCTTTCGGCGAGCCCCATGGCAGCAGGATGGGCATGGGCGCCAGTTCGCGGCCCAGCGCTATCCAGTTCTCCGGCGCCCACTTCTTCGGATCGCGCGCGGTGCCGTGGAAGTAGACGGCGTATGGCCCGGCAGGCATCCAGTCCGGACGCGGCTCGCTGGCCGATACCTCGGGCAGGCCGAAATCGGCCGGCGTATCGACCGCATAACCCAGCGCCGCACCGGCCACCAGGCGGCCGCGCGCCACCGCGTGCGTGCGCGGATCGGTCGGGATGCTCAGGTTGTGGAAGATGCGCGAGATGCCTTCATAGCCCGAGCCTTCGCTGCCGTTGGCCAGGCCGACCTTGCGGCCGCCCTTCACCACACGGGCCGCGCCCATGATGATGCCGGTCTTCAGCAATCCCTGCGTGTCGAATACATAGTCGTACTGCTGCTCGCGCAGGGTACGGAAGAAGTGCTTGATCTCGGCGCGGGTCTCGGGCTTGCCGAGACTCTTGCGCCAGCGCCGCAGCGCAAACGGAATGATGGTGCGCACGCGCGCGTTGAGCCGCACCAGGCTGACGTAGCCCTCTTCCACCACCCAGTCGATATTCGCGTCCGGGAAATGGCGGGCGATATCGGCCACCATCGGCAGGTTGTGCAGCACGTCGCCCAGCGAGGAGACGCGCACCAGCAAAATGTTCAGCGGCTTGCGGCCGCCCGTTCGCGCCGTCATGCGCTTAGAACGGCAGTTCCGCGTCCGGCTTGGCAGCCAGGATCACGCTCTTGAACTGGCCCTGGATGCGCGCCAGCGCGGCCGGCGTTTCAGCCTCGAAGCGCATCACGATCACCGGCGTGGTGTTGGACGAACGCGCCAGGCCGAAGCCGTCTTCGTATTCCACGCGCAGGCCGTCGATGGTGATGATCTGCACGTTGCCGGGGAACTTGGCGTCGCTGCGCAGCTTGTCCATGACGATGACGTTCTCGCCTTCGCTCAGGTGCAGGTGCAGCTCGGGCGTGCTGTCCGACTGCGGCAGCGAGTTCAGCAGCTTGGACGGATCGGCTACACGTGTCAGGATTTCCAGCAGGCGGGCGCCGGAATACAGGCCGTCGTCGAAACCGTACCAGCGGTCCTTGAAGAAGATGTGGCCGCTCATTTCGCCGCCCAGCGGGGCGCCGGTTTCGCGCAGCTTGGCCTTGACCAGCGAGTGGCCGGTCTTGTACATCAGCGGCACGCCGCCGTGCTTGCTGATCCATGGCGCCAGGTGGCGGGTGCACTTGACGTCGTACAGGATCTGTTCGCCCGGATGGCGGCTCAGCACGTCGGCCGCGAACAACATCATCTGGCGGTCCGGGTAGATGATCTGGCCGTCCTTGGTGACGACGCCCAGGCGGTCGCCGTCGCCGTCGAAGGCGATGCCCAGCTCGGCGTCGGTCTGCTGCAGGCAGCGGATCAGGTCTTGCAGGTTTTCCGGATGCGCAGGATCCGGGTGGTGGTTCGGGAAATTGCCGTCCACCTCGCAGAACAGTTCGACCACTTCGCAGCCCATGCCACGGAACAGGTCGCCCGCGAAGGCGCCGGCCACGCCGTTGCCGCAATCGACGGCGATCTTGATCGGGCGCGCCAGCTTGACGTCGCCGATGATGCGCTCCAGGTATTGCGCGCGGATGTCGTGGGTGCTGTAGGCGCCCTTGGTCGCGGCCGAGGAACCGTCATGGTCGACGATGCGCTGGTACAGCGCGGTGATCGCCTCGCCGTGGATGGCTTCGCCGGCCAGCACCATCTTGAAGCCGTTGTAGTCCGGCGGATTGTGGCTGCCCGTCACCATGATGCCGGACGCGGCGCCCAGCACATTGGTACCGAAGTAGACCATCGGCGTGGCCACCACGCCCAGGTCGATCACGTCCACGCCTGCCGCCTGCAGGCCCTCGGCCAGCGCCGCCGTCAGCACCGGGCCGGACAGGCGGCCATCGCGGCCGATCACAACCTTGGTCTCGCCCTTGGCCAGCGCGGCCTGGCCGAACGCCTGGCCGATCTGGCGCGCTACGCCCGCATCCAGGGTTTTATCGATGATGCCGCGAATGTCGTAAGCCTTGAAGATCGTTTTGGATAAAGAAACCATAGTGTGGGAATGTATGCGAAGGGGGTGTAGTGAAGCGGCCGGTCATGCCGGCCGCCGCTTATCGAAGTGCAGGCAGTTTAAACCTTTAAGCCGGCGATGTCTTTACCGGATTCCAGCCAATCCTTGACCCATTTGGGCTGGCGGCCACGGCCGGTCCACAGCTGGGTTGCGTCGGCCGGATTGCGGTAGCGCGGCGCCACGCTGCCGGTCTTGGCGCGTGCGCTGCCGGCGCCGCCGACCAGGTCTTTCAGCGGAACGCCCACGCTTTGGGCGATCGCCAGTATCTGTTCGCGCGCTTTGGCCAGGTCCTGGCTTTCGCGCTGCTTTAATTCATGTTTAACTTGTTCCTGCAGTTTCCGTAAATCCGCAGAGGACATATTCGACAGATCCATATGGTATTCCTTTTAAGTGAAGTGATATAAAGCCCGGCGGGAATATATTACATCAACATAAAAAATTCAGGTTTTCTTATGGCGTATCATCCAGCGCGGGGCTTTAAATCGGACGATGCGCACATAAATCCAGATGTAACTGCTGATAAACAAAATACAGAAACACATTAATGCCCAGGTATGGCGCCAGAATACCGTGGCCGGTATCACCGCCATCAGCGAAAACAGCCATAAATACGGCGACGTCATCGAATTGCGGCGTATCAGCGCCCTCGCCTCTTTGCGGCCGACCGCCCATTGCACAATGCGGCGGAAGATCAGGCTATGCAAATGGATACCGTCCGGCATGGCCGGCGACTTTCCACGGACAAACATTCGTCGATAAACGGAAAATAAGGTTTCAAAGGTCGGATAGATTAACAGCAGCGCCGCGTACCAGGTGGAAACCTGCGGATTGCGCATCACCAGCAGCAAGGCCAGCTCGCCCAGCATGAAGCCGATAAAATACGCGCCGCCGTCGCCCAGGAAGATCATGCCCACCGGGTAGTTCCAGATCAGGAAACCGGCCGTGGCGCCCGCCACCATCAGCGCCGCGATCAGCACGAACATATCGTTGACCTGCAGCGCCACGTAGCCCAGCGACAGCAGCATGCAGATGCACACCACGCTGGCCAGGCCGTTGAAACCGTCGATGATGTTGACCGCGTTCGCGATGCCGGCCACGGCCAGCACCGTCAGCGGCAGGGTCAGCCACATGTATTGCAGCGGCCAGGCGGAAAACGCCCAGTCGATGCGGTCGACGCGGGCGTCGAGCAGGAAATAGCCGAGTCCGGCGGCGGCCATGGTCAGCACCAGGCGGCGCGCGGCGCTGACGCGGCCGGTGTAATCCTCGACTATGCCGCCGACAAACGCCACGGCGGAACAGGCCAATAAGGACATCAGCCAATGCGTCATCGCCGGCACGCGCCAAATGGAAATGAAGGAGCTCAGCGCCACCGATAAAAAGATCGATAAGCCGCCGATACGGGCCACGTGGTGGGCGTGCACTTTTTGCACCCCCATGAAATCGGAATCGAGCGCAGGACCGTGCAATCTCGCTTCTTTAATCACCAGCAGGGTTAGCAGCGCGGAAGCGACAAAGCTCAGTAAAAAGGAAAACATATTTATCTATACGAAATTACCGGAGACGCTCACCGATAAGGATGGCCAGCAGGCTAACACGCGATTGTACCGGATTAAGCGGGGCGGTCTTAAATTGATAGCCGGTAATAACCGATCGGCATCAACCATTGGCCGGATTGCAACGCCGCGCGCGGCATGCGGGCGGCGGCGCGCCCGCATCATAGCAGCAGCCCATCCAGCGGGCGGCATTGCTTACCAATCGATACAACTCGGGGACGTTACTCCATGCACAGGTGCAAGGCGTCTTTCCAGTCCGGCAAATGGCAGAAGCGCGCCATCAGCCGCTCGGACGACATCACCGAGTACTGGGGACGTTTGGCCGGCACCGGATACTCGGCGCTGGTGATCGGCAGCACGCGGCATTCCAGCCCCGCCGCCGCGACGATGGCCTGGGTGAACTCGAACCAGGTGGTCTGGCCCTGGGCGCTCAGGTGATACACGCCGCTGTTCTGCACCCACCACTCGCGTCCGCCCGCGTGGGCTTGCGACAGCACCAGCGCGGTGGTGTCGGCGATGGTGCGGCTCCAGGTCGGCGCGCCGTGCTGGTCGGCCACCACGCGCAGCTCGTCGCGCTCTCTGGCCAGGCGCAGCATGGTCAGCAGGAAGTTCTTGCCGCGCATGCCGTACACCCAGCTGGTGCGGAAGATCAGGTGCGGAATGCCGGCCGCGGCGATGGCCTGTTCGCCGGCCAGCTTGCTGGCGCCGTAGACGTTGAGCGGGCCGGTCGCATCGTCCTCCACCCGCGCCGACGGCGCGCTGCCGTCGAACACATAATCGGTCGAGTAATGCACCATGGCCGCGCCCAGCAGCTTGGCTTCCTGCGCCATCAGGCCGGGCGCCTCGGCGTTGACGCGGTGCGCCAGCTCCGGCTCGCTCTCGGCCTTGTCGACCGCCGTGTAGGCGGCCGGGTTGACGATCAATTGCGGCTTTTCACGGCGGATGACGTCGCGCACCTGGTCCAGGTCGGACAAATCCATCACCTTGCGGTCCACCGCCACCACCTCGCCTATGCCCTGCAGGCTGCGCGCCAGCTCGTAGCCCACCTGGCCCGTACTGCCGGTCAGCAGGACTTTCATGCAAACACCTCGGCGTCGGCCAGCAGCGCGGCGGCCTGGTCCTTGCCGGACAGCAGCGGCGCGGCGTCCAGCGCCGGCCAGAGTATGCCGATGGCGGGATCGTTCCACAGTATCGAGCGCTCGTGCTCGGGCGCCCAGTAGTCGGTGGTCTTGTAGAGGAATTCGGCGGCGTCGCTGGTGACGACGAAACCGTGGGCAAAGCCCGGCGGTATCCACATCTGCTTCTTGTTCTCGGCCGACAGTTCGATGCCGTACCACTGGCCGAAGGTCGGCGAGCTCTTGCGCAAATCGACGGCGACGTCGTACACGCTGCCGGCGGTGGCGCGCACCAGCTTGCCCTGCGCCTGCTGGATCTGGTAGTGCAGGCCGCGCAGCACGCCCTTGGCCGAGCGCGAATGGTTGTCCTGCACGAAGGGCAAGCTCACGCCGGTCAGCTCGGCGAAGCGGCGGGCGTTGAAGCTCTCGTAGAAAAAGCCGCGGTCGTCGCCGAACACGCGCGGCTCCAGCACCAGCAAGCCCTCCAGCGGTGTCGCGATCACATTCATCGTGGGACGACCTTGTCTTCGAGGATTTGCAGCAGGTACTGGCCGTAATTGTTTTTCTTCAGCGGCTCGGCCAGCTTGCGCAGCTGGGCGGCGTCGATATACCCCTTGCGGTAGGCGATCTCTTCCGGGCACGCCACTTTCAAGCCCTGGCGTTTTTCGATGGTGGCGATGAATTGCGAGGCATCGAGCAGCGACTCGTGGGTGCCGGTATCCAGCCAGGCCATGCCGCGCCCCATCACCTCGACGTTGAGCTGCTGCTTTTCCAGGTAGACGCGGTTGACGTCGGTAATCTCCAGCTCGCCGCGCGCGGACGGCTTGATGCTGGCGGCGATGTCGCACACCTGGTTGTCGTAGAAATACAGGCCGGTGACGGCGTAGTTCGATTTCGGCTTCAGCGGTTTTTCCTCGATCGACACGGCGCTGCGGTTCGCATCGAACTCGACCACGCCGTAGCGTTCCGGATCCTGCACGTGGTAGGCGAACACGGTGGCGCCGTCGGTCTGCTCGGTGGCGTGGCGCAGCAAGGCGTCCAGGTCGTTGCCGTAGTAGATGTTATCGCCGAGGATCAGCGCCGACGGCGCATCGCCGACGAATTCCTTGCCGATGATGAACGCTTGCGCCAGGCCGTCCGGCGAGGGCTGCACCGCGTAGCTGATGCTGATGCCCCACTGGCTGCCGTCGCCCAGCAGATCCTGGAAGCGCGGCGTGTCCTGCGGCGTCGAGATCAGCAGGATCTCGGTCATGCCGGCCAACATCAGCACCGTCAGCGGATGGTAGATCATCGGCTTGTCGTAGATCGGCAGCAGTTGCTTGGAGACGCTCATCGTCACCGGATACAGGCGGGTGCCGGAGCCGCCGGCCAGGATGATGCCTTTGCGGTTAGGGATGCTCATTGCTGGCCTTCGCGGTTAAAGTAATTGGTTTCCACCCACTTGGCGTAGCTGCCCGACTGCACGTCGGCCACCCAGGCCTGGTTGTCCAGGTACCACTGCACGGTCTTGGCGATGCCGGTCTGGAAGGTCTCGGCCGGTTTCCAGCCCAGTTCGCGCTCCAGCTTGCGGGCGTCGATGGCGTAGCGGCGGTCGTGGCCGGGCCTGTCCTTGACGTAGGTGATTTGCGCGCGGTAGCTGGCGCCGTCGGCCTTCGGTTTCAGCTGGTCCAGCATGTCGCACAGCGTGTGCACCACGTCCAGGTTGGCCATCTCGTTCCAGCCGCCGACGTTGTAGGTCTCGCCCAGGCGGCCCGCTTCCAGCACGCGGCGGATCGCGGCGCAGTGGTCGCTGACGTACAACCAGTCGCGCACCTGCTGGCCGTCGCCGTAGATCGGCAGCGGCTTGCCGGCCTGCGCGTTGGAGATGATCAGCGGGATCAGCTTTTCCGGGAAGTGGTAGGGGCCGTAGTTGTTGGAGCAGTTGGTGGTCAGCGCCGGCAGGCCGTAGGTGTGGTGATACGAGCGCACCAGGTGGTCCGAGGCGGCCTTCGACGCCGAGTACGGGCTGTTCGGCGCGAACGCGGTGGTCTCGCTGAACGGCGCGTCGTCCGGGCCCAGTGTGCCGTAGACCTCGTCGGTGGACACGTGCAGGAAGCGGAAGGCGGCCTTCTCGTCCTCCGGCAGCGCCGACCAGTAGGCGCGCGTGGCTTCGAGCAGGCTGAAGGTGCCGTTGATGTTGGTGTTGATGAACTCGCCAGGGCCGAGGATGGAGCGGTCCACATGGCTCTCGGCGGCGAAGTGCACCACCGCGCGCGGCTTGTGCTGCTGGAACAGCGCCAGCACCTGGGCCTGGTCGCAGATGTCGCCGCGCACAAAGGTGTGGCGCGCGTCCTGCTTCAGCGAGGCCAGGTTGTTCAGATTGCCGGCATACGTCAGCTTATCGTAGTTGATGACTGGCTCATCCGACTGGGCCAGCCAGTCGAGGACAAAATTCGAGCCGATGAAACCCGCACCACCTGTCACAAAAATCATTTAGTATCCCGCAGCAAGAGTCAAATTAGTCGTAAGCATGATTTTATGTGAAACTGCCCTGCTACCGGGCAAAAATCGACACCCCGCACTCTGATTTCAGGGTATTTCAGATTTCAAAGCAACGAACCACAGAGCATCCATATGAAAACCTATGTAATCGGGGATTTACAGGGCTGCCACGAGCAGACCCTGGCGCTGCTGGAGCGCGTCCACGCGCATGCCGGCGAGGACGAGCCCGTCATCCTGTTCGCAGGCGACCTGATCAATCGCGGCCCGGATTCGCTGGCCACGCTGCGCCACGTGCGCGCGCTGGCCATGGGCAGCGGCGGCCGCATCGACAGCGTGCTCGGCAATCATGACCTGCATTTGCTGGCCGTGGCCTATGGCATCCGGCCCGAGCACAAGTCCGACACGCTGGCCGAGATCCTGCACGCGCCCGACCGCGACGAGCTGATCGACTGGCTGCGGCGCCGTCCGCTGGCCATCCACACCCAGGGCCACGTGCTGGTGCACGCCGGCCTGCTGCCGCAATGGACGGCGGCGCAGGCGATGGCGCTGGCCGGCGAAGTGCAGCAGATGCTGCGCGGCCCGAACATGGCGGAATTCCTGGCCGAGATGTACGGCAACCTGCCCGACCAATGGAGCGATGCGCTGCAGGGCGCGGACCGGCTGCGCTGCATCATCAACGCCATGACGCGGCTGCGCTTCTGCGACGCCGACGGCGTGATGGATTTCAAGATGAAGGAAAGCGGCAAGGCCGAGGAAGGCTCGGGCCTGATGCCGTGGTTCGAGGTGCCGGGCCGGCGCAGCCGCAAGGAGACGGTGGTGTTCGGCCACTGGTCGGCGCTGGGGCTGACCTTGAAGCCGCATTTGATCGGCCTCGACAGTGGCTGCGTGTGGGGCGGCCAGCTGAGCGCCGTGTGCCTGGAAGACCGCAGCCTGCTGCAAGTGCAGTGCCCGGAGTTCCAGCAGCACGGCGGCAAGAAGACTTAGTGAGGCGCCGCCGTCACGCCCAGCGCGGCGGCGACGGCCTGGTGCGTGGCCTCCGCCAGGTCGCGCCGGTGCGCGCCGATGCTGGCCATGGCCGGCAGTATCGTCAACCGCGCCTTCACCGGCGGCCCATCCAGGATCAGCATGATGCTCTCGGCGAAGGTGGTCTCGCCGATGAAGTCCACCGACGGATGCGAAGCGCCCGACGGATCGCGGTAGGACAATGCGATCGCCTGCACCGGCACCTTGGCGTCGATGGCCGCCTCGAACAGATTGGCGTGGAACGGCAGCAGGCTGCCCTGCGCCGCCGTGGTGCCTTCCGGGAAGAAGGCCACGCGCTCGCCGCGCTCCAGGCTGTTCACCAGACCCTTGAAGATATGCCGCAGGTCGCGCCGGTTGCCGCGCGCGATGAACACGGTGCCGGCCTTCTCCGCCAGCCAGCCGGCCAGCGGCCACGCGCGGATCTCGGCCTTGGCCACGAAATGGCTGGGATGCAGGCTGTGGATGACGAAGATGTCCAGCCACGACACGTGATTGGCCACCACCATCGCCCGGTCCAGCAGCGGCACGCCGGCGCTCTGCTCCACCGTCACATTGCACATTGCCAGCAGCCGGGTCGACCAGCGGCGGATGTGGCCGTTACGCTTTTCCTGTCCACTCCAGGGGAACACGGTCGCGCAGATCGCCATTCCCCACAGCACATGCACAAACACCCGCGCGAGGCGGAAGATCATCGAAATCTTCATGCCATCCGATCAGCTGCGCTGGAAGGCGACGTGCCCAGCCACGATGGTGGTGCGGACCTGGCCGGCCAGGTTGTAGCCGACGAAAGGCGTGTGCTTGCCCTGGCTGGCCAGCGCCGAGGCTTCCACCGTCCAGCGCGCTTCAGCATCGAACAGGCAGACGTCGGCGGTAGCGCCGACCGACAAGGTGCCCGCGTCCAGCCCGGCCACGCGGGCCGCGTCGGACGTGATGCGGGCCAGCGCGCGCGCCAGCGGACGCACGGCGCCCGTGTCCTGGGTGGCGGCGTAGTCGTCGGCCCATTTCAGCGCCAGCGACAGCAGCAGTTCCAGGCCGGTGGCGCCGGGCGAGGCTTCGCCGAACGGCAGCAGCTTCTCGTCGTCGTCGACCGGCGTGTGGTCCGAGCACAGCGCATCGACCGTGCCGTCCAGCAGGCCGAGGCGGATCGCGTCGCGGTCGCGCTGGCTGCGGAACGGCGGCGTGACGCGCGCGTTCGAATCGAAGAAGCCGATGTCGGCGTCGGTCATATGGATGTGGTGGGCGCCGACGTCGCAGGTGACGGGCAAGCCTTCCTTCTTGGCGTTGCGCACCAGCTCCAGGCCGGCCGCCGACGACATGCGGCACAGGTGCACGCGGGCGCCGGTCGAGCGCATCAGTTCGAAGATGGTGTGCAGCGCGATCGTTTCCGACATCACCGGCACGCCGGACAGGCCCAGGCGCGAAGCCAGCGGGCCGCTGGCCGCGATGCCGCCGCGGCCGATGTGCGCATCCTGCGGACGCAGCCACACGGTGTAGTTGAAGGTCTTGGCGTACTGCATGGCGCGCAGCAGCACGTTGGTGTCTTCGATCGGCTCTTCGGCCTGGGCGAAGCCGATGCAGCCCGCTTCGGTCAGCTCGGCCATCTCGGTCAGCGCCTTGCCTTTGAGGCCGACGGTCAGCGCGCCCAGCGGGTGCACGTGCGCCTGGTTCAGCGTCTTGGCGCGGTACTTGAGCATCTCCACCAGGCCGGGTTCGTCCAGCACCGGATCGGTGTCCGGCGGGCAGATCAGGCTGGTGACGCCGCCCTGCATGGCGGCCTGCATTTCCGATTCCAGCGTGGCCTTGTATTCGTAGCCCGGCTCGCGCAGGCGCGCCGACAGGTCGACGAAGCCGGGCGAGACGATCAGGCCGGTGGCGTCGATGGTCTGGTCGGCCGTGAAGCCGGCAGGCGCTGCCCCCACCGCCAGCACCTTGCCGTCGGCGATGTAGAGGTCGTTCTTGCCGTCGATGCCGTTGGCCGGATCGATCAGGTGGCCGTTTTTAATGTGTAGTTTCATGCCTGCGTTCATCCCTGCGTCCCCGCCACTATGCTCATTACCGCCATGCGTACCGCGATCCCGAAAGTCACCTGCGGCAGTATCACCGCCTGCGGGCCGTCCGCCACCGCCGAGTCGATCTCGACGCCGCGGTTCATCGGGCCCGGGTGCATGACGATCGCATCCGGCTTGGCCAGCGCCAGGCGTTCCGGCGTCAGGCCGTAGCTCTTGAAGTATTCCTGCGCCGACGGCAGCAGCGCGCCGCTCATGCGCTCGTTCTGCAGGCGCAGCATGATGATGACGTCGACGCCCTTCAAGCCCTCTTCCATATTGGTGAAGGTGCGCACGCCCATCTGCTCCAGGCCGCCCGGCAGCAGCGTGTGCGGGCCGATGGCGCGCACTTCCGGCACGCCCAAGGTGGTCAGCGCGTGGATGTCCGAACGGGCCACGCGGCTGTGCAGGATGTCGCCGACGATGGCCACCGTCAGGTTGGTGAAGTCCTTCTTGTAGTGGCGGATGGTGTACATGTCCAGCAAGCCCTGCGTCGGGTGCGCGTGGCGGCCGTCGCCGGCGTTGACCACGTGCACGTGCGACTGCTTGGTGTCGTGCAGGTGCTTGGCGATCAGGTAGGGAGCGCCCGACTGCGCGTGGCGCACCACGAACATGTCGGCGTGCATGGCCGACAGGTTGTCGATGGTGTCGAGCAGCGATTCGCCCTTGCTGGCGGACGAGGCCTGGATGTTCAGGTTGATCACGTCGGCCGACAAGCGCTTCGAGGCGATCTCGAAGGTGGTGCGGGTGCGCGTGGAGTTCTCGAAGAACAGGTTGAACACCGACTTGCCGCGCATCAGCGGGACCTTCTTGACGTCGCGGTCGGAGATGCCGACGAACGACGAGGCGGTGTCCAGGATGTGGTTGACGATGGACTTCGGCAGTCCCTCGATCGACAGCAAGTGCTGGAGCTCGCCGTGTTTGTTCAGTTGCGGATTAAGCATGGTTTTATTCTATGGTTAGCGTGAATTTTCCATCGTCGGCGCGCTTGAGCACCAGCGCCTGTCCCGGCGGCACCTGCACATGGGCGGCGACGAAATCGGCCGCCACCGGCAGCTGGCGCTCGCCACGGTCGACCAGCGCGGCCAGCATGATGCGCGCCGGGCGGCCGTAGTCGAACAGCTCGTTGATCGCGGCGCGGGTGGTGCGGCCGGTGTACAGCACGTCGTCCACCAGCAGCAGGTTGGCGGCCGCCACTTCGAAACCGATGTTGGTCGGCTTGACGTCGGCCGGCAAGCCCTTCTTGGCGTAATCGTCGCGGTAGAAGGACACGTCCAGCACGCCGCAGCGGGCGGACAGGCCGAGGTCGGCCGCCAGGCGTTCGGCGATCCAGGCGCCGCCGGAGTGGATGCCGACAATGGCGACATCGGCCACGCCGGCCAGGCCGGCTTTGACGTCGGCCAGCAAGGTCGCGTACAGCGCTTCGGCGTCGAGTTGATTGGGGTTCAGTGTGGACATGGGATTTAGTGGGTGTCGAAATATTGTTGCAGGATGATGGCGGCCGCGCGGTCGTCGATGACCTCGCCGCGCTTGGCCGAAATCACGGCCGACGTATAGCGCTCGTCGACCAGTTCCACCGGCAGGCTGAAGCGGCCATGCAATTGATTGGCGAACTTGCGCGCGCGCGCCGTCATCTCGTGTTCGGCGCCGTCCGGATGCATGGGCAGGCCGACCACCAGCCGGGCCGGCTTCCATTCTTCCAGCAGCGCGCCGATGTCGGCAAAGCGCGTGGCGTTGTCGATGGCGCTGATGACTTTGACGGGCTCGGCCTGGCGGATCATCGTATTGCCCATGGCCACGCCGATGCGTTTGACGCCGAAATCGAAAGCGAAGATGGTCTCGATGGTCATTTAGGCGTGACCCGCCTCGGAGGTCAACATCAGCGGGTCGATGCCCAGCAGGCGCATGGCGGCCGTGTAGCGGTCCTCGATGGGCAGCTTGAACAGGATGTCGGGATCGGCGCCGACGGTCAGCCAGCCGTTGCGGCTGATCTCGTCCTCCAGCTGGCCCGGGCTCCAGCCCGAGTAGCCGATCGACACCAGCATGCGCTGCGGGCCGTCGCCGGCGGCCACGGCCTCCAGCACGTCGATCGAGGTGGTGAAGGCCACGTCCTTGGTCACGGTCAGCGACGACGAATAGCGCTGGCCCGGCGTGTGCAGCACGAAGCCGCGGTCGTCCTGCACCGGGCCGCCGAACATGATGGGGGCGTCGACGTCGACGCCGGCTTCCAGCTTGAGGTCGATGCGCTCGAACAGCACTTCCATCGTCATGTCGGTCGGCTTGTTGATGACCACGCCCAGCACGCCGTTCTCGTTGTGCTCGCACACGTACACCACGGTGCCGCCGAAAATCGGATCTTGCATGGAAGGCATTGCAATCAGGAAATGATTTGCCAGGTTCAGTGTCGTGGCCGTACCGCTGCCGGTGGCTTCCAATGGATCGCCGGCTTCCTGCAGCAGGCCGGGTACAGGGAGAGTTTTGCCGATTTTGCTTTTCTTCATATGCGTGTTCTTTCTGTGCTGCTGACAATTACTGTAGTATTCGCGCGGCTAGCAACTCTGTCTAAGCGATAGTTTACACTGAATTGCGGATGCGGCCATGTTTGCGTTCCCCCACGAGATTGACACAGACTCAATGAAACTGAATTCCTCCCTGGTCTGGCTGCGCCGCGATTTGCGCGTTTTCGACCATGTCGCCCTGCACCAGGCGCTGCAAAACAGCGCCCGCGTGTATTGCGTTTTCGTCTACGACACCACCATCCTGGACAGCCTGCCGCGCCGCGACCGGCGGGTCGACTTCATCCATGCCAGCATCGCCGAAGTGTCGGCGGAATTGCAACAGCTGGGCGGCCACCTGATCGTCAAACACGCCGACGCGGCCGCCGCGATCCCGGCCCTGGCCGCCGAACTGGGCGTGGACGCCGTGTTCTGCAACCACGACTATGAACCGCAGGCCATCGCCCGCGACGCCGCCGTGGAGCGCGCGCTGCGCGCCGACGGCCGCCAGTTCTTCAGCTACAAAGACCAGGTGATCTTCGAGAAAAGCGAAGTGCTGTCGCAGACCGGCGGCGTGTTCTCGGTGTTCACGCCGTACAAGAACGCCTGGCTGAAGAAGCTCGACGCCGATCCGTCGGTGCTGGCGCCCTACCATATCGAACCGCACGCCGCCCGCCTGGCGCCGCCGCCGGCCGACGCCCCGGCGCTGCCGACGCTGGCCGAACTCGGCTTCGAACCCAGCAACCTGGCCGAACTGAAAATCCCGACCGGCATGTCCGGCGCGGCCCGGTTGTTCGAGGATTTCCTGCCGCGCATCGCCGGCTACAAGGACGCGCGCGACTATCCGGCCGTGAAGGGGCCGTCCTACCTGTCGATGCATTTCCGCTTCGGCACGCTGTCGGTGCGGCACCTGGTGCGCACCGTGCTGGACCTGACGGCGCGCGGCGCCGGCGGCGAAGGCGCGCCGGTGTGGCTGGCGGAATTGATCTGGCGCGAGTTCTACGCCATGATCCTGTACCACAACCCGCACGTGGTGGGCGGCGCCTACAAGCCGGCCTACGACGCCATCCAGTGGGAAACGGGCCCCGAGGCCGACGAACTGTACGCCGCCTGGTGCGAAGGCCGCACCGGCTATCCGCTGGTGGACGCCGCCATGGCCCAGCTCAACCAGACCGGCTATATGCACAACCGCCTGCGCATGGTCACGGCCTGCTTCCTGATCAAGGACCTGGGCATAGACTGGCGCCGTGGCGAGGCGTATTTCGCGCTGCACCTGAACGACTTCGACCTGGCCTCCAACAACGGCGGCTGGCAGTGGGCCTCGTCGTCCGGCTGCGACGCCCAGCCCTACTTCCGCATCTTCAACCCGGTCACGCAATCGGAAAAGTTCGACAGCAAGGGCAAGTTCATCCGCCGCTACCTGCCGCAGCTGAAGGATTTGACCGACAAGGAAATCCACGCCCCATGGCTGGCGCCGCGCATGCTGCCGCTCGACTACCCCGAGCCGCTGGTCATGCACGACGAGGCGCGCAAGCGCACGCTGGAACGCTACGCGGTGGTCAAAAAGACGGACTGAAGTATTTGTGAGCGATTTGTGGGACGCTCGACACGACACTGGGAACACCGGGACTGCCGCAAGCAGGCCCGACGTCACCATTCCCAATGTCTACAGGAGTTCCCATGTTGCAAGTACCAACCGCCCCAACCCCGCTGCTTGGTTCCGTCGTCTGCACGCCCGCCGTGGCCGCCATCGGCGACAGCATCTGCGTCGAAGTGAAGGCGCCCAACGGCCAGTCCTACGATAACAACGAAAGCGGCAATATCTGCATCAACGGCGTGCCCGGCTCCAGGCAGTACCTGGTGTGGAACCGCGCCGGCAAGAAGAGCATCACCGTCACCGCCGGCAAGCGCGGCGCCATCGAGAAGCTCAAGGCCGAAGTCCAGATCAACGCCCCGGCCGACGGCAAGCAGCCGCCGCTGCTGACGGTGCGCGCCGCCCCGCACAACCCGACCGCGATGATACTGACGGTGCAGAACGCGCCCGAACGCCGCACCCAGGGCACGCCGCGCCCGCGCATCGAGATCAAGCCGCGCACGCCGGCCGTCCCCGCCGGCCCCATCCTGCCGCGCAAGACGCCGATGAGCGCGCAGACCATCGCCGCGCATGATGCCGCCAGCCATCCGATTTTGTCGCGCACCGCGCCGCCGCGCGCCGCCACCAACGCCGGCGGCGGCGCCACCGCCGCCGTCTACAACTGGCAGCTGGGCGCGGTCGCACTGGGCAGCAGCCACCCCACGCTGCAGCACGACTTCGCCGCCCAGCTCAATCCCAACCGGCCGCATACGGTGTTCCACGTGCAGGTGACGGTGCAGCAGCCGGGCGGCGCGCCGCGCGTGATCCAGCGCAGCGTCAGCGTGGCCAATCCCTACTTCCTGGCCCGCCAGCGCGGCGTGCTGCAACCGCCGGTGGAAAGCAGCGACTTCAGCGCGCAGTTCATCGACGGCAGCTACCGCGCCAGCTTCGTCGTGCGCAATCCGGAGGCGGTCAACGTGGCGCTCAGCAGCATGCAGCTGGAGCTGGCCTATGAAGACGGCCCACGCGAATTCGAACTGCGCCCCGCCAGCGGCTGCAATTTCGTGCTGAAGTCCCAGGCCACCACCCGCATCGACGTCGCCATCCCGAAAGCGCAGGTGCCGCCGCAAGCCATCGCCTTCAGCGTGCATTACAAGGGCACGGCGCCGAACGGCCTGCCGGTGCGCGTCAGCGCGCACTTCGACCTGCCCCAGCACATGGGCAGGAAGCTGCTGGTCAACGCCGCCGCGCAAACCCTGCTGAACAACCTGGCCAGCAACCAGCTGGTCGCCAACCCCACCTCGATCACGCTGGAGGAAGTGTCGCACCTGGGCCGCTACGGCATGCTGCCGCCGCTACACGCGCTGACGGCGATGGACATGCACGTGGAGCCGCCGTTCGCGGTGGAGGGCCAGGAGTGCAATCCATGGAACCTGCCGGACCACATCCCCGACGGCATGTTCTGCATGCCGACCCAGGAAAAAAAATGGATGCAGATGAAGCCGCGCTTCATGAACGCCAAGAAGGGCGACCTGATACTCAACCCCAGCAACGGCAGCCTGATCTCCGCCGTGCTGCAGACGGTGACGCCGCCGCAGCGCTATTCGCACTCCGGCATCATGACCCGCAACCATGACGAGATCACCCACTCCACCGCCTCGGAAGACCGCCTGATCGGATTCATCGACGGCGACGGCGCCCGTCCCGACGTGCTCAAATACCTGTGGCCCGGCGTGGTGACGCAGACCGTCGAACATGCGGTCGACGGCGAAGACATGGTCGATCCCGAAACCGGCGCCAAGCACCCGATCGCCGGCTTCGCCACCATCGAATCGAAGATGGACCTGGGCGGCGTGGCGCCGGAGATCGTGCCGGCCATGGTGGTCAAGCCCGATCCGCTGAAGGAAACGCTGGAGATCCGCCAGACGCTGCACGGCATCGCCGATTTCGCCGCCCAGCAGGCGGGCAAGAGCCACTACCGCTTCTACTGCTACACCAAGCCCGCCATCGGCCTGACCGACAAGGCGCCGGCCAGCGCCAAGTGGGCCGCCAACACCTTCCCCACCGTGTGCTCGTCGCTGCTGTGGATGTCGATCAAACAGTCCGGCGTGCCGATGGAAGGCGGCATGCTGGAACAGAGCGACCTGGCCAGCGGCGCGCAGATCGTGCCGTCGACGCCGGACGGCCTGTACGTCTACCAGTCCGACGAACGCATCGCCGCCGGCGAGATCCTGTACTCGAAGATCCACGAGATGGTGCTGGAGAGCGCCGGCTGGCTGGGCAACGCGCTGACCGACGCCGCCGACGATACCGCCAACCAGATGCTCAACGCCTTCGCCTCCGACTGGTGCGAGACCGACGCCAAGGACTCCGACGCCTGGCGCCAGACCGGCGACGCCAACGCCGTCAGTCCCGCCAACCTGTGCTTCTTCGACGCCCCGCTGTACGGCTACGCGGAACCGCTGATCTACCGGCCGGCGCGCTTCGAGGAAGTGACCATCTACAAATGGAAGAAGGTGGCGCAGACCGGCACGCTGCACGGCGTGGTGCATTCCGAGGGCAAGCCGGCGGCCGGCGTCAGCGTGCAGCTGTCGCAGAACCAGTTCACCCACACCGCCGCCGACGGCAGCTTCACGCTGACCGGCGTGCCGGTCGGCAGCGTGCTGGTGACGGCGGACAAGCAGGCGTGGCACGGCGAGGCGTCGGTGACGGTGGCGGCCAACAAGACCGCCAATGTGACGCTGGACCTGAAACCGCCGCCGCACTGGTTCCGCCGCGTGACCATCGACGGCTGGATGGCGACCACCGATTATGAATTCGCCGCCGCGGCCTATCCGCACAGCGTGGGCGATTTCTACAACATCGCCCAACTGGGGCCGTCGTCCAGCACCCATGTGGTCAAGGTGTTCGACCAGGTGGCCGACGATGCGATGGGACGCCTGATCCTGACGCTGGACCTGCTGGCCAACGACGTCATCCAGGTCAAGGCCACGCTGCGCTGCTACGGCGAAGGCTATGCCGACGGCGACAACTACCAGGAAGGCCATCTGGCGCCGTTCACCATCGGCCCGAACAAGGGCGGCACGTGGTGGATGTTCGTCGACGGCGACAACTACGCCGAAGCGCACTTCACGCTGACCAACAAGGTCGATCCGGTCTAAGGCCGTACACGAGGGGCGGCGCGGCATGGCCGCCCCTTGCAGCACGATAGTTGTGGAAATAAAAGATTTGTTCTTTTTATAATCAGACTTAAACTAGTGGTTCCGCGCCGTCCGCTTCAAGGAACCGCATCATGGCCTCCCTCGCCAAAACCTCCCGCCCCGTCGCCCGCCTGATCGGCCGCCACAGCGCCGTGCAGACCGTGCTCGACTCCCCCGCCACGCTGACCTGGATCTCCGCGCCGGCCGGTTCCGGCAAGACCAGCCTGGGGCTGGAGTTCTGCCAGGCGGCCGGCCCCACCGTGGCCTGGCTGCGGCTGGACGAAGCGGACATCGACCCGGCCAGCTTCCTGCTGTACTTCGAACAAGCCATCGCCAACGGCGGCGTGGCGCCGGGCTGGCAACCGCCGCCGCTGCTGCGCGAGCACCTGCCGGCGCTGCAAGGCTACCTGCGGCTGTATGCGCGCTCATTGGGCGCGGCGCTGGCGCCGGCCAGCTGCATCGTCATGGACGACGCCCACCGCTGCCAGGATGCGCCGTTCTTCCGCCAGTTCCTCGAAACACTGGCCACCGAACTGCCGCCGGCCAGCAAGGTCGTGGTGCTGAGCCGCGCACTGCCGCCTGCCGCCTGCGCGCGCCTGCTGGCGCACGGCGACATGCATGAACTGGACAGCGCAGCGCTGGCCTTCACCCGCGACGAAACCGAAATCCTGCTCAATGTGCTCGGCATAGGCCACGCCGAAACCGTGGCCGACAGCGTCTACACCTTCACGCGCGGCTGGGCCGCCGGCATCGCGCTGGTGGCCTCGTGGCTCAAGCGCCGCCCCGGCGCCGCGCTGGCGGCGGAGGACGTGCTGTCCGAAGCGATGATCGGCTACCTGGCCGAGGAAGTGTTCAGCGCCTACACCGACGAGGAACGCGCCACGCTGCTGGCGGTCTGCTGGCTGCCGCACTTCAGCGGCGCCTGGGCGGCGGCGCTGTCCGGCGCGCCGCACGCGGCGGACATCGTCGCCCGGCTGGCCGCGCAGGGCGCGCTGATCTACGAATATCCCGGCCGCCAGTACGCGCTGCATCCGCTGTTCCAGGGCTTCCTGCGCAAATGGGCCGCCACCCGCGTCGACGACGCGCAGCGCGGCGCATGGATCGCCGGCTGCATCGAGACCTTGCTGGCCGACGGCAGCGGCGACGCCGCCATCAAGCTGGCACTGGAGCATGGCATGCCCGAACGCGCGGCAGGCCTGATCGAAGAGCGCGCCGAAGCCATGCTGGCCAGCGCCCGCCACACCACGCTGGCGCGCTGGATCGACGCCCTGCCCGAAGCGCAGCGCAGCCCGTGGCACCACTACTGGCTGGGGATGGCCGTGTTCCTGAGCGACACCGCGCGCGCCCGCGCCGCCCTGCTCAAGGCGCTGCAAGCGTTCACGGAACGGCAGCAGCCCATGCACCGCTTCCTGGCGCTGGGCGCCATCATCAGCTCCTACTTCTTCGACGGCGCCGCCGAACAGCCGCTGCGCGCCTTCCTGCAGCAGCACGTGGACCCGGCGGCGGATTACGAGCGCCTGCCCGATCCCGGCCTGAAGGCGCACCTGACGCACGCCGTCTGGAGCGGCTTGTTCATGACCGATCCCGCCCACCAGGACATGGACCTGTGGGAGCAACGCGCGCTGGACGTGGTGCGCCAGTCGGCCGATCCCACGCTGAAGGTGCGGCTGGGCGCGATGCTGGGCCAGCACTACTACCAGTCCGGCCGCTACGCCGCGGTGCGCACGGTGCGCGTGCTGCTGGACGCGCTGCCCGAAGCGGCCGCGCTGCCGCCATATGCGCGCTACCTGTCGCACCTGGTGCAGATGTACGACGCGCTGGCCTGCATGGACCACGCCCGCTGCGACGCCGTCTTCGCCGCCTGCCGCGCCAGTTCGGAAACCAGCGGCATCCGCATCATGGATGCCCACTACGTGCTGCTGTACGCGACCGCCTGCCTGCTGCGCGGAGAGCTCGACAAGGCCGCCGCCACCACCGCCGAAGTGGCGGCGCAGACGCCGCCGCGGCATCACAACCTGGTGGCGCATCTCCAGCTGACGCAGACCTGGCTGGCCAGTTGCCAGGGCGACGGCCACGGTGCGCTGGAACACGCGCGGCTGGCGCACGAAGCGGCGCTGCGGTTCGGCAGCGTGCCGTACGAGATCTACGCGCAGACGGCCAGCTGCGTCGCCTATACGCTGCTGGACCGCGAACGCTGCGCCGCCGAAACCGTGGTGCTGCGCCAACACGCGGCCGACTACAACTCGCCGCTGGCGGAAACCTGGGCCGACCTGCTGGAGGTATGGCTCGTCATCACCGACGCCGACGGCCAGGCGCAGCCGCTGCACCAGCTGCAACGCGCGCAACCTGTGCAGCTGCTGCTGGCGCACGACAAGCTGCGGCGCGCGCTGAACCACATCGCATCGCAAGGCGGCGGCTACCTGACCTTCGCCACGCCGCGCATCCTGCAACCGCTGTGCGCCCACGCGCTGGCCGTCGGCATCATTCCCGGCGCGGCCAGTATGCTGGTGCGGGCCTGGCGCCTGGCGCCACCGGACGATGCCGGCGACAACTGGCCATGGCCGGTGCAGATACGAACCTTCGGCGGCTTCGAGCTGCGCATCGCCGGCGAGCCGCTGCGCTCGCAGGGCAAGTCCAAGCACCGCCAGCTCGACATCCTGAAACTGATCGCCGCGCACGCGCCCAACAGCATCTCGCTGGACCGCGCGGCAGAACTGCTGTGGCCCGACGCCGACGGCGACACCGCGCGCCACGCGCTGGAAACCACGCTGTCCCGGCTGCGCGCAACGGTGGGCGCAGGCTGCATCCTGTTGGAACAAGGCGCGCTTTCATTGGCGCCGCAGCAGTGCTGGAGCGATACGGCGGCGCTGGAGCGGCTGCTGCCACGCCTGCAAATGCTGACGCAGAAATGGGCCCATGCCGGCGTCGACACCGCGCCGTCGCACGAGGCCGCGCTGCTGACGGCCGCCACGCAGGTGCTGTCGCTGTACCGGGGGGAGCTGCTGCATGGGGAAGGCGCACCGTGGCTGATGGCGCGGCGCGAACTATGGCGCGGCAAGCTGGCGCGCGCATTGGGCGACGCAGGCCGCCAGCTGGCCCTTGGCGGCCGCGCAAGCGCCGCCGCGCAGCTGCTGGAACGGGCGCTGGAAGCGGACCCGTATTGCAAGACGCTCAGCGCGGACCTGATGCGCCTCCATCTGGACGACGCGCGATTCGAAGAGGGATTGTCGGTGTATCGGCGCTATCAACGCATGGCATTGAGCGCCCTGGGCGCACCGGTGGCGCCGGAGATCGAAGCGCTGGCGCAACAGCTGATGGCCGTTGCGGCAGGCGCCGCGCAGTCCAACCCTGCCCATTATGGAGGCAAGGCCGGACCGACACGAACTACATGATGTACTTCAGATGCTCGGCCGGGATGTTCATGGCCTTGGCCAGTTCCGGATTGGCGCGTATCTGTTCGGCCACGCCTTCCATCACCGGCACCGCATGCACGTCGGCGCGTATGGTACGGGCCTCCGCCGAGCCGCCCTCGGTGCGACGGCCCACCTTCTGCATGTCCGGCGACAGGCGCAGCACCACGCCGCCTTTGTCGCGGGTAGCGTTGAGCAGCGTGCCGTTATGGTCGTTGTGCACATTCAAACCCGTGTAGCCAGCCTCGCGCAACAGTGCGGAGATGGCCTCGACCAGTTTTTGATCCTTATCCATGTTCATTTTCCTTTTAAGCTAAGAGCAGGCCAAGCGAAGCGTCGCTGCTGGCGTTTTGTACGAAGGGGCCGGCAGTCTTGGTGCCGTTGCCGGGCAAGAAATAAGGCTTGGAGAATTTGACGTTGGCGATGGCCGACGTCAGTTGCGGCAGCAGATCCTGCACCTGCTTGCGCACGGCCGGCATGGCAGCCTTCAGCGCATCGGAAGCGGGACCGGCGCAGAACGGCGCACCGCCGTCGAACGAGAACCAGCTGCCGTCGACCGTCACGTGCAGATGCTTCTGGCCGTCGAGGAACATGAACAGGAACACCGAGATGGTGCCGTCGATGTCGCTGCAGAACCACGGGGTTTCGATATGAAAGTCGAAATTGACCTTGGCCAGCATGTCGAACGGCTTGTGCGCGGCGGGCGACTGGATGAAGTAAGGAACGCTGATCCACGGCATGGCCTGGACGCGGATGCCGCTGGTGAGCGAGGCGCCGGCGGAAATCAGTTGCTTGGCGACCATGCCGACATTGGCGTTGGTGTTAATCAGCTTGCCGAGATCGACCAGGTTCTCGCCGTTGGGACGGTGGACGGTGAACACGCCGCTGCCTGGAGGCGATTCGGAGAACGGCTGGTCTGCTGCGCTGACGGTATTCTGGCCGATAAAGACGCCGTTGAAGAACCCCTGTATGAATGAGTAAGTGCTAGTGACTGACATGATGCTTTCTTCCTGTAGAGATGTAGCGCCATCGATGGAATATCGTTGACCGCTGGAAGAACGTTAATCTTGTCGTACCCACAAATGACTTGCAAATGCCCGGGCAAGCTCGCGCCCCGCATCGCGCAAGCGGAGGTAGACTATGTGCTCGTCCAACAAAGGAGGTTGAAGATGAAAAAGAACACGCTCTGCCTGTGGTACGACCATGACGCGGAAGAAGCCGCGCACTTCTACGCCAGCACTTTCCCCGACAGCAAGGTCGGCGCCGTGCTCCACGCGCCGTCCAATTTCCCGGGTGGGAAGGCGGGTACCGTTTTGACAGTCGAGTTCACCGTGTGCGGCATCCCGTGCGTCGGGCTCAACGGCGGCAAGGCCTTCAAGCACAGCGAAGCCTTCTCGTTCCAGGTCGCCACCGACGACCAGGCGGAAACCGACCGCTACTGGAACGCCATCGTCGGCAACGGCGGCACGGAGAGCGCTTGCGGCTGGTGCAAGGATAAATGGGGGCTGTCGTGGCAGATCACGCCGCGCGTGCTGACCGACGCCATGGCCCAGGGCGGCGACGTCGCCAAGCGCGCGTTCGCGGCGATGATGGAGATGGGGAAGATCGACGTCGCCAAGATTGAAGCGGCGGTGCGCGGCTAAGCCATAGCAGTGGGGTCAACGGCGGCCTTGATGTCGATGAGGTCTTGCATCACGGCCTTCTTCGCCACGCCTTTGAAGAACAAGCTCATTGGTATCGACATCAGTTTCGCGACCAGGCTTTGAGGCTGGGAGATGTGCGTCTCAGCCAGCGTGGTGCCGCCGCTGGTCTCGGCTATGCGCTTGATGCACAGGAAGACAAAGCCATCGCTTTCCGCCTTGGTGGTGTATGTCTCGTTCTCGACCGCCTCGATGATCCACTTTTCCGCAGTGGCTGGTTTGCCGAACAGCATGCGGGTTTCCCGCCACCGCAGCCCTACCAGCCCGTTCGCCGGCTTCTCGACGATCTCAATATCGTCGATGCCGCTGATGGTTTTCGCGGCATTTTCGATATCGGTGATCGCGGCCCACACCGAGGCCTTGGGTGCGTTGATCGCAATTTGAACCTCAACAATCACGACGCTGTTCCGCGCAGCAGGCCTTCGATCGCATCCAGCAGCACCGGCTCCTGGAACGGTTTTCCGAAGTAGGCATTCACACCCAGTTGCAACGCGTAGTTGCGGTGCTTGTCCGCGCTGCGGGAAGTGATCATGATGATCGGGATATCCTTGGTGCGCTCGTCGCCGCGCACATTGCGCGTCAGGTCGAAGCCGTCCATGCGCGGCATCTCGATATCGACCAGCATCAGGTCTGGCCGCACGCCTTGCAGCTGCTCCAGCGCGTCCACGCCGTCCTTTGCCAGCACCACGTTGTAGCCTTCCCGCTCCAGCAGGCGCTGCGTCACACGGCGCACCGTCATCGAATCGTCCACCACCATGATCGAGCGGCCTTGCTGGCCAGGCGCCGGGCTGTCGCCAACCGCCTGCGCAAAGTGCTGCTTCATCTCGGGATGATGCGCGAGGTGCTGCGCCAGCGCGACCGGATTCAGGATCAAAACGATATCGCCCGAACCCAGCACCGTGGCGCCGGCTATGCCGACCATGCGCGCCAGCTGCGGGCCGATGTTCTTGATGACGACCTCGCGGTTGCCCAGCACCTCATCGACGCGCACGGCCAGCCGCTCGTTGCCGTTCTTGAGCATCATCACCGGGGCCGAACGCTGCGCCGGCGGATGCGCCGCCGCGTCGCCCAGCAACGCCGGCAGGTAGTGCAGCTCCGCGTGCTGGCCCTGGATAGGCACATAGCCGTTGTGATGCGCCTCGACCAGCGCGGCGTCCTTCATCTGCAGCACCTGCTCGACCAGGATGGCCGGCAGCGCGTAGGTCTTGCCGCCGGCGGAAATCAGCACGACCTGCGTGACGGCCAGCGTCAGCGGCAGGTGGATGGTGAAGCGGGTGCCTTTGCCGCGTTCGGAGAACATGTCGACGCGGCCGCCCAGCGCCTGCGCTTCGGACTGCACGACGTCCATGCCGACGCCACGGCCGGACAACTCCGTCAGCGATTCGGCGGTGGAGAAGCCGGGTTCGAAAATCAGGTCGGCGATCTGGGCGTCGGTCGCTTCTTCGTCCTCTTGCAGCAGGCCGTTGCTGATCGCCTTGGCGCGGATGCGCTCCAGATCGAGGCCGGCGCCGTCATCGGTGAATTCGATGACGACTTCATTGCCCTGCTGCGTGACCTGCACCAGCAGCTCGCCGGTTTCGTTCTTGCCTGCTTCGGTGCGGGCGGTGCGCGATTCCACGCCGTGGGCGATGGCGTTGCGCAGCAGGTGTTCGAACGGCGCTGCCATGCGTTCCAGTACGCTGCGGTCGACTTCGACCGCGCTGCCGCGGATGTCGAGGTTGACGCGCTTGTCGACTTCCTTGGCGCTCTGTCGGGCGACGCGGAACAGGCGTTCGGAGATGCTGGCAAACGGCACCATGCGCACGCGCATCAGGTCGCGTTGCAGGTCGCGCGTGAGACGGGCTTGCAGCACCAGGTCGTCGCCGGCGCTGTCGACGCTGCGGGTCAGGCTTTCGTGGAAGGAGGCGACGTCGTTGACGCTTTCCGCCATCATGCGGGTCAGCTCCTGCAGGCGCGTGAAGCGGTCGAATTCGAGCGGGTCGAATTCGCGCTCGCTGGAGATCGACATGCGGGAGGCGATCTGCGATTCGGCTTGCATTTCGACTTCGCGCAGCTGGCGACGCAGGCGGGTCAGGTTTTCGGAGAAGTCGAACAATGAGGCGCGCAGGGTTTCTACTTCGTTTTCCAGCTTGGAGCGGGAGATCGATACTTCGCCGGCCTGGTTCACCAGCCGGTCGAGGATGTCGGCGCGGACGCGGACCAGGGGCGACTTCGTGCCGGTTTGCAGGTCGTCGGCCGGGGCGTGCGGGGAGGCCGCGGCGGCGGCTCCTGCTGCTGCGATGCCTGCTGCGGCTGCGTCGCCGGCGGCGCTGGCGGCTCCGGTGGCGTCTGCGGTGAGGTCCGTGGCAATGTCGCTGCTGCCGGCGATGACTGGCGTGCCGGCATCCAGCCTGGTGACGTCGGCGGCCAGGCCGGCGGCGCCGTTGCTGGCGGCTTGCTGCAATGCGTCCGGGTGTTGGAGCTGTTCGAACAGCAGCAGCGCGTGGTCGTAGTGGGCCAGCAGCTCGTCAAACGCTTGCGGCGTGGCGGAGCCGGCGTGCACCATGTTTTCAATGTGCGTTTCGATTTCGTGGGCGTGTTGGCCCAGGCGCATCGCGCCGGCCATGCGTGCGCTGCCCTTCACGGTGTGCAGGAGGCGCAGCAGGCTTTGGGCGTGCGTGGTGTCGACAGGGTTGTGCTGCCAGGCCCGCAGTGCTTCGCCTACTTGCGGCAGCAGGTCCGCGCCTTCTTCCATGAAAACGGGCAGCAGGTCGGCGTCCAGTTCGTCGTGGAAGATGGCTGGGGCGGCGGCCAGGATTTCTGGTTCGGCTGGAGGGAGTTCGAGGATCTCGGCGTCCAGCTCCGGCTCCGGCGAAGGTTCAGGCAGCGGATCGGGCTCGGGCTCAGGCAGCGGCTCAGGCTCAGGCTCCGGTTCAGGCAGCGGTTCCGGCTCGGCGGCAGCGGGTGCCGGCTCCGGCTCGGGTTCCTGAGCAAAGGGTTCGGCTATCTTGAGCGGTGGCTCGGCGAAGGCGTCGTCAAACGCGGCATTGAACAAATCGTCGATGCTGTCATCTGCCCGCGCTTCGGTCTTTTTCGGCGCAGACGCACTTGCTGGCGCATCCGATTCCGGCACGCTGCCGCTAAGCGCATCAAACGTCTCGCGGAACAGCTTGTCCATCGCCGACTCCACCGGCGCTGGCGGTGCGGACGTGATGTCGTGCATCGTCTCCGCGACCAGGTCATCCAGTCGCGCCTCGATATCGTTGCTGGCAGCAGGCGGCGCCGCCTCCAGCTCCGCGCGCAGATCGTGCAATGCGGTGATCAGTTCCGGCTGCGCGGCCGGCATATCGCCCGCCGCAAAACTCTGCAGCATCTGGCGGATGCGCTCTATCGTAAAGTCCAGCAAATCGTGCTGCACCTGATCCAGATGCGGCGCAGGCGGCAGCAAGGCCTGTAGCGTGGACTCCAGCGCCAGCGCCAATTCGCGCAAAGCCTTGAAGCCGACCGTACCCGAAGTACCGGCCAGGGTATGCGAAGCCTGCAACGCCTCGGCGTTCACCGGCCGGCGCGGCTCGTGGCGCCATTCGCCAAAGTCCTGTGTCAGCAGGCGCACCAGTTCATCCGTCTCGTGCAGATAGATGTTGTACAGCGGCAGGGCGATTTCCAGCTCGCCGATATGCTTGACGTTGTCGTCGCGCGGCACCAGCGGCGTAATGGTCGGGAACTCGATGACGTTGCCGGCGGCGACAACGGTCGGCGGCACCCGTGGCTCCGTCGACGGAAGCTCCGTCAACGATGGCAACTCCACCGCCTCCGGCTCCTCCGTGGCCGCGAACGCCGACTCCTCGACAGCGGTCGACGCAGCCTCCACCAGCTCGGCATCCTGCACCGGCGCGGCATCCTCCGCCACTCCTGCCCCCGGCATCGCCGAGGGCTCGACCGTCGAAGGCGCATCGATGACAAATCCACCGCCATCCTGCACACGCGCAGCCGCAGCGACCAGCGCCTCCGCATTGCGCGCCGAGACGCCGGTGGCGACCAACTCCGCCACCCACGCCCCCATCTGCCGCGCCGCCTCGTTCAGCAAATCAAACAGCGCGTCCGTCGCCGGCCGCGCTTCCGCCAGCCACATATTCATCACACGCTCGATGCCATGCGCCGCATCGGCAAACTGGTTCAATCCCACCATCCGCCCGCTGCCCTTGAGCGTGTGGAAGGAACGCCGCAGCATGGTCAAATTCTCTTCGCTGCCCGACTCCGCGCGCGGCTTGGCCAGCGTCGCATCGACGAACTGCAATACCTCCTGCGCCTCGGAGATAAAGATCTCCAGCAGCTCCGCCTCCACCGCCGCATCGCTGCTGGCCGGCGCTGGCGCCTCGACAGGCATCGCCACCGGCGCCGGTGCAGGCACCTGATCCTCCAGCACCGGGATCGATTCCGAAGCCGGCATCTTCTTGAACGGCACCGAACGGAAAGCGCCATGCTCCGCATCGAACGCAAAGCGCTCGCGCGCGCCGGCCGCGTTCTGCGCCAGCATGTCGACAAAGAAGCCCAGCGCACCGACGTTCTGCGCGATGTCGTCCAACGCCTTCGGCTCCAGCGACGGATCGCCCTCGCCCGTCGCCAGCGCATGCACCGCCGCCTTCACATGCCGCGCCGCCTGCGTCGCATCGTCCTGGTCCAGGATCGCCAGCGCGCCCTGCAACTGGTGCAGCACCGGGTCCAGCTCCACCAGCGACGGCCGCTTCGACGGCTCGGCGTAGTACTCGTCGAGCACCTTCTCCACCTGCCGCAGGCCGGTCTTCATCTCCATCGCCAGCGCGACGACAGTGTCGTCCTGCTGCATCCGCTGCGCCAGGCCGCTCTGCCATTGCGCCGGCTCCGGCGGCGTGTCGCCGGCCACCAGCGCCAGCAGGCGCGCACCTATCGTATCGGCATGCGCCGCGAAATCGCCGGGCAGATGGCGGATCTGCTCCAGCCCATGCTCGGCAAACAGCAGCGCGGTCGCCATCTCCAGCGCCAGCTCCTCGCTGCGGCCGGCGGAAATGGCGGTACGCGCCACATCGGCCAGCTGCCGCAGCAGCACGCTCAGCGCCGGCATCTCCAGCTGGTCGCAAGCCGCCGCCACCTCGGCCAGCGCACCGCCAAAGGCCGCATCGAGCGCGGGATCGATTTCCGCGCTGGCCAAGCGGTCCCAGTTTGCCTTGGCCCTGGCCATGCCGGCCTTGGCGCGCTCCAGCGCATCGAGGTCGATCTGGCCGTAGCGGCGGCGTTCGTAATCGACCGGCACCAAGCCGTCCAGTGCGAACACGCGGCGTAGCTGCTGCACCGTTTCCGAAGCCGACGACGGACCGGCGGCAGCGATGAAGAACAGCGCGTCGCGCAGCATCGCATCCGGCTGCGCGGCTGCGCCCTGGCTCAGGCGGCGTATCTGCAGATTGATCAGGCCAAACAGCTGCTTGACGTACAAGCCGCCCGCCAGTTCGCCACTGGCCACCAGTTCGGCGAAGGCCTGCATCGCCAGCCAGAAGGTGCGGGCCTTGGCATCCTGCTGCGCGGCGGCGACCAGCTTCACGGCCTCCAGCAGCGCGGCGGCATGTTCCTGCTGCTGCGCCGCCTCGGTGCTCTTCAGGTAGGGCAGCAGCGATTTTTCAAACCGCTGGCGATACGCCGCGTAGTCGGCGGCCGGCGCATCGCCGGCCGCCGGCACACCGGCGCTGCGCGACAGGTCGGGATAGAACAGGTCCGCCGGATGGATGCGCTCCACAGCCATCATTTCCTGCACCGCGCGATAGTAAGGGAACAGCTTGACCGGCTGCGACGGCGCCCCCTCCAGCAACTCCTGCAGATACTCGACCAGCGCCTGGTACAAATCCGCCAGCGTCTGCGCATGGTCGGTGCTGCATTTGAGCGTGCCGGCCTTGAAGCGGTCCAGCGCCTCCTCGGCCACCTGCGTCACCAGGCCGACGCCATCCACGTCCACCATCATCAGCGCGCCGTGCGCCTGGTGCAGGTGCGACTTGGCGTGCTGCAGCTGGGTCGCCTGATCTTCCGGCGCCCGGCCGCCCGCTTCGAACAGGGCGGTTTTCGAGCGTGCCAGCGACTCGCGGATTTCCACCATCACCCACGACAAAGGGCCGGTATCGAACTGCGGTTGCGGCGGATTCGGAAAATCGGTTGTGGTCATGCTTGCCTCGGCCTTTCAATGATGGGCGGTTCAGGACGCGATACGGAATCGCGCCACCGAGTTTTTCAATTCCTGCGCCAACACTGACAGCTTGTGAATCGATTGCGCGGTTTGCTGGGTGCCGTCCTGGGTCTGCTCCGTCACCGTCAAGATATGTTGGATGTTCTGCGCCACGCCGCTCGCCGACGTGGCCTGCTGTCCGGTCGCCATCGAGATGCCGGAGATCAGCTCGGCCAGGCGGTTCGACACCTGCGAGATGTCGTTCAGCGCCGCGCCGGCCGCGTCGGACAGGCGCGCGCCTTCGACCACGCCCTGCGTCGACTTTTCCATCGCCGCCACGGCGTCGTGGGTATCGGTCTGAATCGTGCGCACCAGCGCGCCGATCTGCTTGGCCGCTTCGGCCGAGCGTTCGGCCAGGCGCTGCACCTCCTCCGCCACCACCGAGAAACCGCGCCCCGCCTCGCCGGCCGATGCGGCCTGGATCGCCGCGTTCAGCGCCAGCACGTTGGTCTGCTCGGTGATGTCGGAAATGAGTTCGGTGATCTCGCCGATCTCCTGCGACGATTCGCCCAGGCGCTTGATGCGCTTGGACGTATCCTGAATCTGCTCGCGGATCTCGTGCATGCCCTTGATGGCGTTTTCCACCGCCGTCGCGCCCTGCTGCGCCGCCGCCACCGATTGCCGCGCCACGTCGGCCGATTCGCTGGCCGAGCGCGACACGTCGGTGATCTCGTTGGCCATCTTGACCACCGTGGCCGAGGCATCCTGGATCTCGCGCGACTGCTGCTGGGACGCCAGCAGCAGGTCGCTGGAGATGCTCTGCGCGTGGGTGGACGCCTTGGTCACTTGCTCGGCGGTGGCGGTCACGCGGCCGACCAGGCCGCGCAGCTCTTCCACCGTGTAGTTGACCGAGTCGGCGATGGCGCCGGTGATGTCCTCGGACACCGTGGCCTGCACCGTCAAGTCGCCGTCCGCCACTTCCTGCAGCTCGTTCATCAGGCGCAGAATCGCCGCCTGGTTCTGGTCGTTCATGGCCTTGGCTTCCTCTTCCTTGCGCTGCGACTGCTGGCGCATGGATTCCGCTTCCTGGCGGCGGCGGTCGGCGCCACGGGTGCGGTTGTACGAATCCATCAGCAGCACGCGGCCGATGGCCGCCGCCGACACCAGCGTCAGCATGCCGCCGGCCACCATCAGCCAGAAGGTCATGCCCAGCGAATCCTGGTCTTCGCGGTAGGCCTGCTGCAGCACCGACAGGCGCTGGCGCAGGGCTTCGTTGTCGTTGAAGATCAGCTGTTCGGCGTTCTTGGCGGCGCCGAATTTATCCAGCTTGTCGAGGATGGCCGAGACCAGCTTCTGGTATTCCTCGAATTCGGTTTTCAGCGCGGTGAACTTGTCGCGCAGGTCAGGCTCGCGCACGGCGGCCAGCCCGAGCGGCGCGCTGCCGTTGAGGAAGCCGTCGACGGTGTTGCGGAACACGGTGGTGTCGCGGCCCAGCTGGAACGCGGTTTCCGAGCTGATGCCGCCGGCGGTGAGGAACTCGCCGGCGCTGCGGCTCATGCGCTGGGTCAGCATGGTCAGCTTGCCGAGCGCCGCGATCTCGCGCGCCGATCCGCCGCGCTGCACCTTGAGCGCGGAGATGTCTTCGGTGCGGTTGAGCAGGGCCGGCGACAGGTCGTTGAGCTTTTTCAGCGTCTTGTCGACGCCGCTCAAGTCGGCCTTCAGCAGCAGGATGGTGCCGGCGGCGATGTCGGACGGGCCCCATTGCTTGCGCGCCGCCGCCACCACGGGCGCCAGCGCGGAAATCGGTTCGCCGATCTCGCGGCCCTGATAGCGGCCGCCGCGCGTCATCAGCGCGAAGTCGTTGTTCAATTCCTTGCGGCTCTCCTCCAGCTGGCGGAAGCCTTCGGCGCTGCCCTGCACCGCGTTCGGCGTCGCCTTGCCGATGCGCTGCGAGTGCATCAGCGCATCGCTGGCGACCTGGGTCTGGGTGGAGCGGTTGGCGCTGTGGATGGTGTTCAGCGCGACGAACAAGGCGCTCAGCGCCAGGCTGACCGCCAATGCCGTCGAGAGTATGCTCAGCTGGCGCTGCGCCGGCAGGTGGCCGATCAGCGGCAGCTTGAAGCCGGTCCCCGGTTCGGCCGCAGCGACGGGAGCGCCGCCGCGACGGCCCAGTGCATCGCGCAGGCGCAGCGGCGCGGCGCTGTCCGCGTTATCGGCGGCTGCGGGCGGCTGGGCCTCGACGACGGCGGTATGCAAAAACTGCGAATCGCCCGCTTCGCCCAATTCTGAATTCGCTGCCATGTCCTGGCCGGCATTCCGGTTGCCACGCGAGAAAAACCCCATCTTGAAAGCCATGCCACCCTCTCCGGATTAGTTGCGGTCTACACCAGTATGCCGCCCTTACAAACCAACTTGCAGAAAACGCGATTCACGTACCAGCTGCGCCAAGTCGATGCGGGTCCATTGCCGGCCTTCGCCATCGGTGAAGTGCTGGCTGCTCCATTCGGGTCCGGCATCGGGCCCTGCCTCCACGGCCTGCATATCGGCCAGCTTGCGCAGCCCCAGCACGCGTTCGGCCAACAGCGCGCAATTGAAGCCCAGCGTGGGAGCGAAGGTGATCAGGCGGCGTTCGGATGCCGCCGCGTCGCCGGCGGCCTGGCCCTGGTAGCGCGCCAGGTCGATCACGCCGGTGAGATTACCGCGAATATTGGCCAGGCCTTGATACCAGTCTTGCGCCAGCGGCACCGGCGTTACCGGTTGCAGCGGCACGATTTCACTGATCTGGGTCAAGTCCAGCAAACAGTGGCGGCCGCCGATCATCACGCCGAGCTCACGGCCGCCGGCGGCGGCGCCGGTTTTGGCGGCCTGCATGCGCTCCAGCAGCTGCACCTGATATTGGCGCAGGCGGCTGCGGCGTTCCGGGCCGGCCGGAGTGGATGGGGTGTCGGGCGCCTGGCTGCTCATCGCTTAGCCGAGGGCGGCGATTTTGGCCAACAGCTCGGCCGCGTCGACCGGCTTGACCAGGTAGTCGCGCGCGCCCTGGCGCAGGCCCCAGATACGGTCGGTCTCCTGGTTCTTGCTGGAGCAGATAATCACCGGCACGTCCTGCAGCTCGGGATCGCGGGCGATGGAGCGCGTGACCTGGAAGCCGTTCGCGCCGGGCATGACCACGTCCATCAGGATCAGCTGGGGTTTGTCGGCCTTGATCTTGGCCAGCGCCTCCTCGCCGTTTTCGGCGGTGGAAACGGTAAAACCGTTTTTGACCAGGATGTCGGTCAGGTAGTAACGCTCCGTGGGCGAATCGTCGACGATCAGAATTCTTTGTATGGTCATGGTATTCCCCTGAAGCTTGCTTATTCTTGTGTGGCGACGGTGCCGCCGCCGGTGTGCTCGCGCACGGCGGCCAGCAGGCTGTCTTTGGTAAAAGGTTTGGTCAGATAGGCGGCCGAGCCGACCATGGCGCCGCGCGCACGGTCGAACAGCCCGTCCTTGGACGACAGCATCAGCACCGGCGTGGCGTGGAACTTGGCGCTCTTCTTGATCAGCGCGCAGGTCTGGTAGCCGTCCAGCCTTGGCATCAGGATATCGCAGAAGACCAGCGCCGGATGGTGGTCGTTGATCTTGGCCAGCGCGTCGAATCCATCCTCGGCCAGCACCACCTGGTAGCCTGCCTGGGTCAGGAAGATCTCGGCCGAACGACGTATCGTGCTGCTGTCGTCGATCACCATGATTTTCAGGGCATTAGCGTGCGGCGCGGTCGTCGTCATAATCGGTTCGCTGGTATGGTGGCTACACCATAGCATAGCCAAGCGGCGGCTGGCGCGATAGTCGCAATAGTGGTCATGCTTGGCAATGCCCCGCGCCGCCGGCGGCGGGGAATCAGATGGCTACCATCTCGAAATCGTCCTTGCGGGCGCCGCATTCCGGGCAGCTCCAGTTCATCGGCACATCCGACCAGCGGGTGCCCGGGGCGATGCCTTCGTCCGGCAAACCGGTTTCCTCGTCGTAGATCCAGCCACAGATCAGGCACATCCAGGTCTGGAACTCCTGCGTTGTTTCATTGCTACTCACGTTCTGCCACCCTTCAATCAAGTAAAATGCTGAATTAGGTATCTTAATCTACCCGCCGTGCAAAACCAAACTTCTCCTCTCATATTAAGCTTCGGCGCCGCCGATCCGGCCGGCGCGATCGGCGTCCAGGCCGACCTGGCGGTATTTTCCGCCCTCTCCTGCACCGGCCTTGCCGTGACCACCGCGTTGCTGATCGGCGACAGTGCCCGCGTCGAGGATGCGCAGGACATCGACCCAGACTGGGTTTCCGACCAGGCCCGCGTGGTGCTGGAGGATATGACCATGGCCGCCTTCAAGGTCGGCGCGCTGACCAATATCGAGCAGGTGGCGGCCATCGCCGAGATCCTGTCCGACTATCCGGACGCGCCGCTGATACTCGATCCGTTCAGCTCCCGCCTGGCCGATCCGGCCGACGCCGACGAGGCCGAGGAACTGCTGACGGCTTTGCGCCAGCTGCTGGTGCCGCAGGCCACGCTGCTGATGCTGTCGCAGGTGGAGCTGGGCCGGCTGGCCGAAACCTGGCGCGAAGGCGCCGAAGACACGATGGAGTCGGACGTCGAACACCTGCTGGCCCTGGGCTGCGAATTCGTGCTCGTCACCGGCACCCAGGCCGGCACGCCGCAGGGCGAGGCGGCCGCGCCGAACACCCTGGCCAACACCCTGTTCGGCGCCGACGGCATGATCAGCCATGACGCCTGGCAGCACATGCCCGGCCCCTTCCTCGGCGCGGGCGGCACGCTGTCGGCGGCGATCACCGCCTTCATGGCGCGCGGCGCCGAAGTGCCGGGCGCGGTGGCGGCGGCGCAGGAATACACCGTCGGCGCGCTGGCGCACGCCCATCGCTACGGCATGGGCAAGTTTATCCCGAACCGTTTTTTCCATATGCAGCAGGCTTTACCAACTTGATATTGAAGATGCCATCATGACTACGACTTCCAAGAACCAGGTTTCAAAAAACGACGAGTTGTTCGAACGCGCCCAGAAAACCACGCCCGGCGGCGTCAACTCGCCGGTGCGCGCCTTCCGCTCGGTGGGCGGCACGCCGCGCTTCATCACCCGCGCCGAAGGCCCGTACTTCTGGGACGCGGACGACAAGCGCTACATCGACTACATCGGTTCCTGGGGGCCGGCGATCGTCGGCCACGCGCATCCGGTGGTGGTCAAGGCGGTGCAGGAAGCGGCCGCGCGCGGCCTGTCGTTCGGCGCGCCGACCGAAGGCGAGATCCTGATGGCCGAGGAAATCTGCCGCCTGGTGCCGTCGATCGAGCAGGTGCGCCTGGTTTCGTCGGGCACCGAGGCGACCATGAGCGCGCTGCGCCTGGCGCGCGGCGCCACGGGCCGCGACAAGATCATCAAGTTCGAAGGCTGCTACCACGGCCACGCCGATTCGCTGCTGGTCAAGGCGGGCAGCGGCCTGCTCACCTTCGGCAATCCGACGTCGGCCGGCGTGCCGGAGGACTTCGTCAAACACACGCTGGTGCTGGACTATAACAACGTGGCCCAGTTGGAGCAGGCGTTCGCGGAATTCGGCGACGAAATCGCCTGCGTGATCGTCGAGCCGGTGGCCGGTAATATGAACCTGATCAAGGCCACCGAGGCCTTCCTCCAGGCGATGCGTACGCTGTGCACCAAGCATGGTTCGGTGCTGATCTTCGATGAAGTGATGTGCGGCTTCCGCGTGGCGCTGGGCGGCGCGCAGGAACTGTACGGCATCAAGCCGGACCTGACGGCGCTGGGCAAGGTGATCGGCGGCGGCCTGCCGGTGGCGGCCTTCGGCGGCAGCGCTGAGCTGATGAGCAAGATGGCGCCGCTGGGCGCCGTCTACCAGGCTGGCACCCTGTCGGGCAATCCGGTGGCGGTGGCGGCGGGCATGACGACCTTGAAGATCATCCAGCAGCCGGGCTTCTACGAGCAGTTGAGCGCGACGGCTGCGCGTCTGGCGGCCGGCTTGACCCAGGCGGCCAAGGATGCGGGCATCGTGTTCTGCGCGGATGCGGTGGGCGGCATGTTCGGCCTGTACTTCAGCGAGACGCCGCCGAACAACTACGCCGAGATGATGGCCGGCGACCGCGCGCGCTTCAACGTGTTCTTCCACGCGATGCTGGATGAAGGCGTGTACTTCGCGCCGGCCGCGTTCGAGGCGGGCTTCGTCTCGGCGCAGCACAGCGACGAAGTGATCGACGAGACCATCGCCGCCGCCGCCCGCGTGTTCAAGAAGCTGGCAGCCTAACCCCTAAGACGAAGGGGTCAGACCCCGCAGGGGTCTGACCCCGGCCAACGCAGTGCGGGGTTTGGCGGTGCCGCAAGCACTACATTTCGTCTTCCTCGTCCTCTTCGGACAGCTGGATCACGCCGGTGTTGAAGTTGTATTCGAACAGGTCGCCGTAGCGGCCCCACTCGATGGCCACGCGCAGCGCGCGCTCGGCCTCTTCTTCGCTGAGCGTGAAGCGCAGCAGCTTGAGGAACAGATCCTCCGGCAGGTCGCCCGACTTGTCCTGCTGCAGACCATGGCAGATGTAGGCGATCAGCGGCACATGCTCCAGCAGCTGCTTGCCGAAGATGTCCTGGCGCTCGGTGTTGGTCGCCGCAACGTACCTGCCGCCCAGCTCCGTCAACAGGATGTCGCCGTTGGTCAGGTAGGCAAAGCCCAGCAGGATCAAGCCATTCAGCACTTCCAGCAGCTCGGCGTCGGTCAGCTCCGTCTCTTCCGCCAGCTGCGGCAGGTCGGCGCGGCCGGAGAACGGTTCCTCGCCCAGCAGCTCCAGGATACCTTCCATGTGCGCGATGTCGGCCTGCGGCAGACGGTCGCCCAGCTGCAGCTTGACCTCCTTTTCGCTGATCAGGCCACGGCGGCCGGCGCCGGCGGTCATCAGCTCATACACCTTGTCGATCAGCTGGCGCACTTCCGCCCCCTCGGCCTTGCGCGGCTGCGGCAGCGATATCGGCAGCTCGGCGCGCACGCGGCCCGGGTCGCTGGCGAAGATCAGCACGCGGTCGGCCATCATCACCGCTTCCTCGATATTGTGCGACACCACCAGGATCGCCTTGGTCGGGATCTGGCCGGACTGCCACAGCTCCAGGATCTCTTCGCGCAGGCGCTCGCCGGTCAGCACGTCCAGCGCGGAAAACGCTTCGTCCATCAGCAGCACTTCCGGCTCCATCACCAACGCGCGGGCGATGCCGACGCGCTGGCGCATGCCGCCCGACAGCTCGCGCGGCAGCGCGCCCTCGAAGCCCGACAAGCCGATCAAGTCGATCACCTTCTCGGCGCGGCGCGCGCGTTCATCGGCCGGCATGCCCTGCGCCTCCAGCCCCAGCTCGACGTTCTTCTGCACCGTCAGCCAAGGGAACAGCGCGAACGACTGGAACACCATGCGGATACCGCGTGCGGTACCGTACAGCGGCATGCCGCGATACAGCACCTGGCCTTCATCGGCCTGTATCAGCCCCGCCATGATGCGCAGCATGGTCGACTTGCCGGAGCCGGACTGGCCCAGCAGCGCGACGATCTCGCCTTCGTTCAGCGTGAAGTCCACGCCTTCCAGCACCGAGCGCGCGGAGCCGTCGGCGGCGCGGAAGTGTTTGCCGACCGATTTCAGTTCGACGATAGGAGTGCTCATGATTCGATCCTAGAAATGCAGCCGGCTCTCGGCCATGGTGTACAGGCGGCGCCAGACGAAGTGGTTGAAGCCCATGACGAAGATGCACATGATGCCGATGCCCAGCGCGATGCGCGGGAAGTCGCCGGCGGTGGTCATCTCCTGGATGTAGCTGCCGATGCCGTGGGCCTTCAATGTGGTCGGCCCCCAGCTGACGTATTCGGCCACGATGCTGGCGTTCCACGAGCCGCCGGTGGCGGTGATGGCGCCGGTGACGAAGCTGGGGAAGATCGCCGGCAGCAGGTAGCGGCGCCATTTGAGCCAGCCGGTCAGGCCGAAGTTCTTGGCGGCGTGCCGCAGCTCGGTCGGTATCGTCGAGGCGCCGGCGATCACGTTGAACAGCAGGTACCACTGGGTACCGAGGATCATCAGCGGCGACAGCCAGATATCGGGATTGAGCTTGTAGCGCACAATGGCCACCACCGCCACCGGGAACACCAGGTTGGTCGGGAAGGCTGCCAGGAACTGCGCCACCGCCTGCGTGCGCGAGGCCCAGCGCGGATTCATGCCGATCCATACGCCGACCGGCACCCACACCAGCGCGGCCAATGCCAGCAGCAGGATCACGCGCGCCAGCGTGTACAGGCCAAGCACGAACACGTGGCCCACTTCGGCCCAACCCACTTCGGTACTGATGAAGTGGCCCAGGCTCCACAAGGCGTAGAACACCACGGCGGCGATCACCGCATCCCACACGCGCTGCGGCACCATGGACGGCTGGTCGCGGCGGGCGCGGATCGAGGTGCCGTCGTGGCTCAGGCGGAACAGCGCGATGGAGCGCGACAGCATGGCGCCAAACCATTCGACCATGGCCTGCGTGCGCTCGGTGCGGCGCAGCCAGGTGAGCAGCCACGATTGCTGGGCCGTGTCGCTGCCGGTTTCCTCGAAGCGGAACTTGTCGGCCCAGGCCAGCAAGGGACGGAAGAACAATTGGTCGTACATCAGCACCGCCACCAGCATGGCGCCGATGGCCCAGCCGATGGCGCCCATATCGCTCTTGGCGATGGCCAGCGCGATGTAGGAACCGATGCCGGGCAGCTTGATGTCCTGGCCGGAGACGGAAATCGCTTCCGACGCCACCACGAAGAACCAGCCGCCGGACATCGACATCATCATGTTCCACAGCAGGCCGGGCATGGCGAACGGCAGTTCCAGGCGCCAGAAGCGCTGCCAGCCCGACAGCTGGAACACGCTGGCCGCCTCCGACAGTTCGGCCGGCACGGAGCGGAAGCCCTGGTAGGCGGAAAACGCCATGTTCCAGGCTTGCGAGGTGAAGATGGCGAAGATGGCGGCGCACTCCACGCCCAGCAGGTTGCCGGGGAAGAGCGCGATGAAGGCCGTCACGGTGATCGACAGGAAGCCCAGGATGGGGATGGACTGCAGGATGTCGAGCAGCGGCACCAGCACTTTTTCGGCCAGGCGGTATTTGGTGGTGAGGGCGGCGAACACGCAGCTGAACACCACCGACGCGCCCAGCGCGATGAACATGCGCAGCGTGGTGCGCAGCAGGTAGTAAGGCAGGTAGCTCGGGTCCAGCGACAGCGGCAGGGCCTGGCCCAGCTCGTACGGGCGGGCCATTTGCTGGCTGCCGTAGGCCATCAGGACGAACAGCGCCAGCACGATGGGCAGCAGGGCCCAGTCCCAGCGGTTGCCGCCGGCTTCGACCACCTGACGGGGGAAAAATTGCCGTTTCTTGATCATGTATGTGCTTTCTTCGGCCAAGATACCCGATGCCAGTGACCGGAGAGTGACGCAGGCCGCCATTCTAAAGGATATCGTAAGTCAAATTTATTACAGTCGTGAAAGTTGGTGACTATTTGCGGCCCTTGTAGCAGGCATAATTCAGTGACTATCGAATCAATATTGCGGGTTATGAAACTGATCGCCGAAAAACGGTCCAAGACGGACAAATACGACGTGCTGCGCTTCGTGCGCAACAATGGCAGCTGTACCGACACGGTGATGCCGCGCCAGGGCATTTTGCCGCACGACCTGCTGCATTACGTGGTGGAGTCGGCTTTGCCGCTGCGGCACGGCTTCCTCAGCCTGCTGGCGCGCGGCGCCGACGCGCAGTTCGTCATGGAGGCGGTGCACGACGCGACCAACAAGGATGTGGAGACCGAGGCGGTGCAGGCGGAAGCGATCGTCGAGGGTTTGCAGGCGCAGTTATGGTCGGGCACGTTCGACGAGCAAGCCTTCCTGGCCGGCGCGGCCTCGGCCTGCACGGCGCGCGACAAGCAGCCGTTCGACTTCAGCAAGGTCGGCATCGACATCAAGGCGGCCCTGTACGACCGCGCGCTGTCGCTGAACGAGAAATGGAATACGGCGCCCTACTTCAGCACGCTGTCGCTGGAATTCAGCCCGCAGCCGGTTTGACCTTGCCCACGGTCTCGCAAGCAGACGAGGCCGGCGCAGCGCCGCGGTTCAGCAGCGGCACGGACATCAGCCAGCCACGCAGGGTTTTCAACAAGGATCGCCCGCACTGTTCATTTACCAGCTGAGCCCGCTCCACGACTTCCTGCTTGCCCTGGCGGTAGCGGAAAGTGCGGAAAGCGGAAGGCGGCGCCGGCGCGGCCGTCGCTTCCGCCGCGTGACTGAGGGCGATGTCCAGCGACATGGCCATCAGGCTTGCGCTCTCGGTCTTCAACTCCTGCCCCAGGTTATCGTGCCAGTAAGCCGGCAGGTCGCCGTGCTCGCGCACCTGGGAAACCACCCGCACCATGTTCTGATAGCTGGGCTGTTTCGGCGCCGCGCCCGGCTTGTAGATCTGCACCTGGTTTTCCAGCACCAGCGCGCTCTGGTCCTGGGTCATGTAAAACACCGGCGTGCTTTCCACCACCCAGTTTGCGCCGCCCGCCTCCTCGGCGCCGATCACTTTGCGGTCGTGGCCGAAGGCGGTTTGCGGCAGCGCGTTCGCCAGCAGTTCGCGATGACCATAGCCGGTCAAAATATCCTGATAGGGCAGCAGCACCTTGTCCGCCTCGACCTCGATCTTGCTCTTCTCTTCGTTGCGGCTGGAATTGACCAGCGCGCCGTGCGTCGCGATCGCGACCAGCAGTCCGGCCACGCCGGGCGCCGGATACAGCATGGTTCCCGGTCCTTGTCCGGCGCCGTCAAGATTGAGCACGCCCCTGAAAGCGACCCGGTCCTGCTGCGGCAGACGCAGTGCCCAGTCCGGCGACGGTGTCTGTGCGAATGCCGCGCCCGACAAGCATGCCAGCGCGCCAGCGCGCAGGAGAATATGCGAAATGGTCATGCGAGTTTTCCCGGCCGCGAAAGCTGCCTGCAAAGTGTTAGTTGACGAAGGGTTGCACCAGGCTGTCCCGGGCGCCTTCAATGGCTTGGAAGTAGGCGTTGCTCAGGCTGGGGAAGGCTGGCGCTTCATCCCAGGCGCCGTTGGCGCTCTTGCTTTGCTTGAGCGGCAAATACCATTCGAAGGTATTGGTTTTCAGGTCGACCAGATAAGCGGAACCCGTCACCACACCCTTCGGATCGCTGGTCGGCACATAGGCCGAGTAGTTGCGCGAGATCCCCACTTCGACGATGTCGATCACGAGGATCTTGTCCAGCTTGTATTTTTTCTGCAGCCCGGAAAAGTCTTTCGAGGCCAGGTTGGGGCCTTGAACCGCAGCGTTCGGCAAATCGGCGATCTTGACGGCGTCATCGATCACGGTGACGTTCTGGCCTTTCTTGCGCAGCACGTCCGCCAACTCGCCTTTGACACGCAGCAGGTCATCCGCCGGCAGGGTCTGGGTGTGCTTGGTCAGCGAGGAGTTGGCCATCGATGCGGCCGCCATACACAGCAGGCATCCCGCGCCAGGGAAGCTGGTGTCGACTTTGGGCAGCGTGACCATCATCACGCCGATGCGCGCGTCGCCCGCCGATGGCAGCGCCGTCGGGCTCAAGGCCACGGGCATTTGCGGTGCCGTGGCACAGCCGGTCAGCAAGGCAAGGCTGGACAACAGGGCGAGGAAGATGCGGCTTTTCATAAATAATTCCTGGAAGTGGACGGGGTTTATAGTTCTGGATGGCAAAACTATTATATCCCACAGGAAATTACTTTTCAAAAAAGCATATAAAATTAAATTACCAAATGTGGCAAGATTTTTATTTCAACCACCCACGGCGGCGGAAGTACCAGAACGGGGCGATGGCGCTGGTGATCATCAGCACGATGGCGAAGGGGTAGCCCAGCTGCCATTCCAGCTCCGGCAGCCACTTGAAGTTCATGCCGTAGATCGAGGCGATCAGGGTCGGCGGCAGGAAGGCCACGCTGGCCACCGAGAAGATCTTGATGATCTTGTTCTGGTTGATGTTGATGAAGCCGACCGTGGCGTCCATCAGGAAGTTGATCTTGTCGAACAGGAAGGACGTGTGGCCGTCCAGCGATTCGATGTCGCGCAGGATCTGGCGCGCCTCCTCGAACTGCTCCGAATTCAACAGCCGACCGCGCATCAGGAAGCTGACCGCGCGCCGCGTATCCATCATGTTGCGGCGGATGCGGCCGTTCAAGTCTTCCTCGTGGGCGATGGCGTTCAGCGCGGCGGCCGCGTCCTGGTCGGTGAACTCTTCCTGCAGCACCCGGCCGCTGACTTCTTCCAGGTTCTGGTAGATGCCTTCCAGCGCGTCGGCCGAATACTCGGCGTCGGTCGCGTACAGGTCCAGCAGCACGTCCATGTAGTCGGCGATCGAGCCGGGCCGCGAGCGGGCGCGCATGCGCACCAGGCGGAACACCGGCAGGTCGTCGGTGTGCACCGAGAACAGCATCTTGCGCGCCAAAATAAACGCCACCGTGACGATGCGCGACGGGCCGTCCTCTTCTTCCAGCAAAAAGTCGGTGCGCAGGTGCAGGTCGCCGTTTTCCGCCTCGTAGTAGCGGGCCGACGCTTCGATGTCCTTGACCTCGTCCTCGCCCGGCAAGGTGACGCCGTAGATGGCCTTGACCCAGGCGCGTTCGTCGTCCGTCGGGTCGGTCAGGTCGACCCAGACCGGCTCGACCTGTTCCAGGTCTTCGCGACTGTCGATGGGTACCTGGTTGAGCCGGCCATTCTGGAGAACGAAAACATTAATCATGGGTACGCGAGCCTTCTGGAAACAGCGCAAGTGTACCCGCAAAGCCCCTGCCGAGGCCAGCCTGCCATGCGGTTTTTCAGCCTAGCGGGTCGCTTTTTCTATCATTTTGTCGGTGGCCGACTGCGGCGCGGCGTCGGCCGGGTCCGGCTTGGGCGATTTGGGCGCTTCGATGCCGCGCGTATCGATGGCCTTGACCACCTTGCCGTCCGGGCAGGCGACGTCCGACAGCACGGTTTTGCCGTCGATGACGCACTTGCGCAGCACGCCGGCCGGCGCCGCCGGCACGGCCACGGCCGCCGCCGAAACCGATGCGGCGGCCGATGAAGTAGCAGAAGCCGCCGGCGCCGGCTTGCCCGTCAGTTTGGACAGCCCTTCGGCAAAGAAGTTGCGCTCATGGCGGGCCGACATCAAGAACGCCATCGCTATCGCCGCCAGCGAGGCCATGACGATGGCCACCTGTATCAATCCGAGTCCACGCTGCTTGCTTAACATCGCTGCCTCCTAGGGTAGTTCAGCCGATCCCATGCGGCGCAGGATCACGCCGGTGCGCCGCGCCAGATAGCCCGAATCGCGGTGCTTGTCGAAAAAGCGCGGATTGGGCAGCATCACCGCCAGCTTGGCGGCCTGGGCCGCGCCCAGGTTGGCCGCGCTGGTGCCATAGTAATGCCTCGCCGCCGCTTCGGCGCCGAACGTGCCGGTGCCGAACTCCACCACGTTCAGGTAGATCTCGAAGATGCGCTCCTTGTCCATCAAGGTTTCCAGCATGTAGGTGATGACCAGCTCCTGCCCCTTGCGCACATAGCTGCGCGAGCCGGACAGGAACAAATTCTTGGCCAGCTGCTGGGTGATGGTCGAACCGCCCGACACCACCTTGTGTTTCTTGTTGTTCTTCTCGTAGGCCTTTTGCAGCGCCTCCCAGTCGACGCCCTCGTGCTCGGAGAAGTTGGCGTCCTCGGAAGCGATGATGGCGCGCTTGAGGTTGTTCGAGATGCGGTTGTACGGCACCCACATCTGCTGGATATTGGCGTTGGGATTCTTCTCGCGCAGCGCAGACTGCTGCTCGCGCATGAAGCTGGTCATCGACGGGTTATGGTCGACCCACCACCAGATCTGCAGGAAGAAATACAGCTGCACAGCCACGACCAGCAGCAGCGGCACGATGAAGATCCACTTCAGCCAGCGCCATTTGCCCGACTTGGCCGCGCTCATAGCTGGTCCCGCAGCGATTGCAGCACGCCGGCGGTGGCCGGCTGCACGCCGCGCCACAGGCTGAAGGCCTCGGCAGCCTGCTCGACCAGCATGCCCAGGCCGTCGCGCAAGCGCGCGCCATGCCGGCCCGCGAACTGCAAGAATACCGTGGGGGAGGCTGCGTACATCATGTCGTAAGCCAGCGAACCGGGCGCGAATACCGACGCCGGCACCGGCGGCAGCTCCGCGCTCAGGCTGGCCGAAGTGGCGTTGATGACGACGTCGAAAGCACCTTCAATATCGGCATAGCCGCATGCGGCAACCACGCCCTCGCCGCCCAGCGCGGCAAACTGTTCCACCAGCGCCTCGGCCGTGGCCACGGTGCGGTTGGCGATCACCAGTTGCGCCGGACGATGTTCCAGTATCGGCAGCACCACGCCGCGCGCCGCGCCGCCCGCGCCCAGCAGCAACACGCGCTTGCCGATGATCTGCACGCCGGCGTTGTCGACGATGTCCGCCACCAGCCCGGCGCCGTCGGTGTTATCGCCGACGATGCCGTCTTCGGTGAAGTGCAAGGTGTTGACGGCGCCGGCCGCGCGCGCGCGTATGGTCAGCGCCTGCGCCACCTTCACGGCGTCGAGCTTGAACGGCACGGTGACGTTGGCGCCTTTGCCGCCCTCGGCGATGAAGGCTTGCACGGCGGCGGCGAAGCCGTCCACCGGCGCCAGCCGCTTTTCGTAGCTCAATGCCTGCCCGGTCTGGGCCGCGAACGCGGCATGTATCTCGGGCGATTTGCTATGGGCAATCGGATTGCCGAATACGCAGTAGCGGTCCATCAACGTCCTCCGCCGCTCAAGTCGGCTTGTAATTTGTCTTCGCGGGTGAATTTGAACGTGGTGACGACCACCCACAGATCGTCCCTGTCCACCGACAGCATATTGGGGGGGAACTTGCCGAACGGTGCGGAGCGGCGCACGATGCGGATCGCCGCCTCGTCCAGCGCCGGATTGCCGGAACTGCGCTCGACCTTGATCCCTTCCTTGTCGTAGATGGTGCCATCCTGAAACACCGGGATCGACAGCATCAGCTGGCCATACAGCTTGCGGCCGTTCACCTGGGGGAAATTGAGCGTGCCGGTGTCCTCGATCCGCTTTTGCATGGCTTTGTAGTAGCTGGCGTAGCCTGCCTCGCGCGTGCTCGGCGTGATCATGGTTTTTTTCGGACGCTTGTTCTGGTCCTCGATGGTTTCGCTGATCTCGGCCACGCGGCGCGCGATCGCCTTGCTCGACTCCAGCAAATCGGATCCGGTCGGCAGCGGATCGGGTTTGTTCTTTTCCGTCACCGGCGGCGCGGTCACGGCGGTCTGTTTGGCCGCCTGCGTCAGCAGGTTCTTTTGCTGTTCTTCCAGCTCGGCGATGCGGCGCTTGGCGGCCTTGATGCTGTCGCCGGTTTCCATCTTGCGCATGTCCGGCATCGGCGACTTGGAACGGCCCTTGTCGACCGTGCCGCCGCCGTCCAGGTTGGCCTGGGCCAGCGCGTCGGCCTTCAGCGGCGCCTTGCTGTGCTTGGCGTTCACCAGTATCACTTCCAGCCCCGGATCGGTGGGCTTCACCGGCGCCGGCGTGGGCGCGACAAAGTGCACCGCAAGCAAGACGCCATGCGCCATCAGCGACAGGCCGATGGCGAGGTACAGCAAGCGATTTTCTTTGAAAGACTTCACGCGAGGCCGGGGTAGAAAAGATAGGGCTGATTTTACGTCAAAGCGAACGCGGGCCTGCGGGTTTTATTCCGAAGCCGGCTCCTCGGCGGCCGCCTCCACCGCCACTTCCGGCGCATCGACCGCTTCTTCCGGCGCGTCGCCGGCTTCCTCTTCCTCGTAGTCCAGCTCGGCATCGGCGGCCACCGCGTCGGTGGTCGGGATTTCCAGGATGCGGGCTTCGATGGTCAGGTCGACCTCGTCCCAGCGCAGGATGTCCAGCTTGACCTGGGCGCCGCGCGCCACCTGCGGCATGCCCGGCAGGCGGATGATCAGCGGAATATCGACCAGGCGCAGCACCTCGTCCTTGAGCACCACGGCCTCGACCTGGCGCGCCTCCTGCTGGCCCAGCCAGCGCAGGCACCAGTAGCGCTCCATGTTGGACTGGTGGTCGCCGTAGGCGGCGTAGGCGGCGTCGAACTGCGAGACGATCGCGAACAGGTTGGCGTCCTTGTGCTTGAAGTAAGCCACCAGCGGCGCGGTCACGCCATGCTCGGCGCAGGCCAGGATCTGCCACTGGTTGACCAGGTCGGTATAGCGGCGCAGCGGCGACGTGCTCCACGCGTACTGGTCCACGCCCAGGCCCTGGTGCGGCGCCGCATGGGTCAGCATGCGCACCTGCATCTTGGCGGCCCAGCCGCCCACGCCCTGGCCCTGGCTGCGGTAGATGCCCGGCACGCCATGGTCGTGCATCAGCTTGCCCCAGGTGCTGTTGGCGAAGATCATCAGCTCGGCGACGATCTTGTCCAGCGGCGCGCCGCGCTTGCGGCGGCTGACGGTGACGACATCGTCTTCCACGTAGAAGTTGAAGTCGACGCGGTTGTTCTGTTCCGGCTTCAGGCCGAAGCCTTCGCGCTTGACCATGCGCGCCGCTTCCAGCACCTGCGCCCATTGCCAGATCAGGCCCAGCGATTCCTTGTGCGGATACTCGCCCTCGCCGCTGGCCAGGGTTTCCTCGTTGACCAGGTCGTCGAGGTCGTTGTGGCGCAGGTTGTTCGCGATCGGCACCATCTCGGCGCGGGTCTCGGTGGCGATCACCGACCAGTCGGCCGGGTTCAGCGTGGCGTACAGCGACAGCGCCGGGCAGGTCTTGCCTTCGGCCAGCGTGAACGCTTCGACGATGGCGTCCGGCAGCATGGTGATCTTATCGCCAGGCATGTAGACGGTGGACATGCGCGCGCGCGCCATCTTGTCGACCGCGTCGTCCGGCTTGATGCCCAGGCCCGGCGCGGCGATGTGGATGCCGATCTTGACGTTGCCGTCGGCCAGTTTCGTGACCGAGAAGGCGTCGTCGATCTCGGTGGTGGTGACGTCGTCGATCGAGAACGCCTGCACATCGGCCAGCGGCAGGTCGGTCGGCGGCACCGGCACGGCGACTTCCGGGAAACCGGCGCCGCGCGGGAAATTCTCGAACAGGAACTTGGCCATGTGCAGCGCCTTCGGCGACGCCACGCCGCCGGCCGCCAGCATCAGGCGCTGCGGATTGGTGTGCAGCTCGTTGCAGGCCGCTTCCAGCGCCTTGTATTCGATGGAGTTCTTGTCCGGCTTGAACAGCAGTTGCATGACGAGGTTCTGCATCGAGGCCGGCAGCTTGTTGGCCTTCAGTTCTTCGACGTACTCGGCCTGCACCAGCGCCTGCTGTTTCTTTTTCTCGATGCCGGCCTGGGCGGCGCGCAGCGATTGCTCGGGCGCGGCCTTGTAGCGGCCACGGCCCTTTTTGTAGAAGTAGATCGGCGCCGAGTGCAGGCTCAGGATCAGGCCGGCGGCTTCGGCCGGCAGCGGCGTGTGGCCGAAGTATTCCGCGCCCAGTTCGGCGAAACCGAATTCCTCTTCGCCCGCCACTTCCCACAGGAAGTCGAGGTCGATGTCGGCGGCGACCGCCTTGGCCTGTTCCATCAAATCCGTCGGCGACGGCTTCTCGTACTGCAGCAGCACGTCCTTGATCTTGACCTTGGTGCGCTTGCCGCTGGCCATTTCAACCTGGTAGGCCTCGCCGGCTTGCGACATCATGGTGCCGACCTTGAAATCGCCGGATTCTTCGAAAAATAGATTCATTGCTAGCTTCTGTTCGTTGTTATTAGTTTCAATTCCAGCACGGAAGGCAGAAACACTTCCGTCACCAGCAGGGTACCCTGACGGCGCCTGTATAAACAGCGCCGTGCATATAATATGAGTTCTTGCGGACCATCCAGCCCGAGCGCCCTGCGCGTGCGCTGCGCCAAAGGATGCCCTTCCCGCAATCTTGCAAATTCCAAAACACCGCGCCGCACCTGCGGGTCGCCGAACAGCGTCGTGCCCAGCGAGCGCTCGCCCAGCGCGCTGAACAGGGGCCAGTCGGTGGCCGTGGCCGACATCGGCACCACCGTGTGCGCGAACACCACAGGCGTATTATCACACCGCAGCAGCACTTCCCTCTCCCAGACGCGGCCGGGGCGATGCATGCCGATCGCCGCCGCCTCGTCCGTCAGGCAGCGCGCGGTGGTCTGGTGCAGGCACTGCACGCGGAAGGCATGGCTGTGCGCCTTCAGCTTGGCGGTCAGCGAACCGTCGGCGGTCAGCCACTGGCGGTAGGCCGGCGGCGCGTTCAGGGCCAGCACGTGCGGCTGCCACTGCGTCTGCCGCAATGAGGCGCCACGTGTGGAGGCCGTCACTGCCGTGCCTCGATACCGCAAAACGCCAACACAGACTCCACATAGTCGGGGAACTCGGAAATGCCATGGTCGCTGCCGGCTATCACATGCTGGCGCGCGCCCGCATAGTGCGCCACCATGTCGCGATAGTCCAGCACTTCGTCGCCGGTGGCGGCGATCAGGAAGTAGCGCTGCTGGCGCGTGACCGGATTGACGGCCAGCGCGCGCAGCTCTTCTATATAGTCGCGCTTGAATTCGAAAGGCTCGTCGGAATGGAATTGCGTGGTCACGCCGACGTGCTGGTCCAGATCCTTGAGCGGCACGATGGCCGGGTTCAGCAACACGGCGCGACAGCCGATGCGCTCGGCCAGCCAGGTGGCGTAGTAGCCGCCCAGCGATGAGCCGACGATGGCCAGTTCGCCGGCGGGGATGCCGTCTATTAAGGACAGCGCCAGTTCCATCGCCAGTTTCGGCGAGGCCGGCAGCTGCGGGCAGATGAACTGTTCCGACAGGCCCAGCGCCGCCATGCGCTCCGCCATCACGCGCGCCTTCATCGATTTCGGCGACGAGCGGAATCCGTGCAGATAGAGGATCATCGCGCCAGCGCTTCCAGGATCTTGTTGTGCACGCCGCCGAAGCCGCCGTTGCTCATCACCAGGATCTGGTCGCCCGGTTGCGCGGCCTTGACGATGGCGGCCACCAGCGTGTCGATGTCTTCATAGGCGCTGGCGATCTGGCCCAGCGGCGCCAAGGCGTCGCCCAGGCTCCAGCCCAGCGCCTGCTGGCTGCCGTAGCCGAACACCAGGTCGGCGTCGGACAGGCTGCCCGGCAGCGCATCCTTCATCGCGCCCAGCTTCATGGTGTTGGAGCGCGGCTCCAGCACGGCCAGGATACGGCTTTGTTTGCCGACCTTCTGGCGCAGGCCGCCGACGGTGGTGGCGATGGCGGTCGGATGGTGGGCGAAATCGTCATAAACAGTAATACCGTTTACCACGCCGCGCACTTCCATGCGGCGCTTGACGTTCTCGAAGCTGGCCAGCGACTTGGCCGCCTGCGCCACCGGCACGCCGACGTGGCGGGCGGCGGCGATCGCTGCCAACGCGTTGGTGCGGTTGTGCTTGCCGGTCAGCGACCACTGCACATGGCCGGCCGTTTCGCCGCCGAAAATCACGTCGAAGCTGCCGTCATCGTATTCCTTCATCGCCCAATCCGCGCCTTCGCTGCCGCCGAAGCTTTCCTTCTCGCTCCAGCAGCCGCGCTTGAGCACGCGTTGCAGCGCCGCTTCGTCGGCGTTGAACACGACCCGGCCGATGCCGGGCACGGTGCGCACGAGGTGGTGGAATTGGGTTTCGATGGCGCCCAGATCGGGGAAGATGTCGGCGTGATCGTATTCCAGGTTGTTCAGGATCGCGGTCTTGGCGTGGTAGTGCACGAACTTGCTGCGCTTGTCGAAGAAGGCCGTGTCGTACTCGTCGGCCTCGATGACGAAGAAGATCGAATCCTTGTCGCCCTGCATGCGCGCCGAGACGCCGAAATTCATCGGCACGCCGCCGATCAGGAAGCCGGGCGCGTAGCCGGCATCTTCCAATATCCAGGTCAGCATGGCCGAGGTGGTGGTCTTGCCGTGCGTGCCGGCCACGGCCAGCACCCATTTGTCTTTTAGTATGTGGTCGCCTATCCACTGCGGGCCGGACACGTAAGGCAGGCCGCGGTTCATGATCTCTTCGATCAGCGGATTGCCGCGCGAGACCACGTTGCCGATCACGTACAGGTCGGGATTGAGCTGCACCTGTTCCGGGCCGAAGCCCTGGATCAGCTCTATGCCCTGGGCTTCCAGCTGGGTGCTCATCGGCGGATAAACATTGGCATCGCAGCCAGTCACGCGGTGGCCCGCTTCTTTTGCCAGGACAGCCAGGCCGCCCATGAAGGTGCCGCAAATACCGAGAATATGAATGTGCATAGTGATCAAGACGACGATTGAATACGGGATTTTACCCGACCCGCCGCCCTTTTCCCGGTTCAGAGTATTATCTCGTCCATGACGCCGAATGTTATCGAAGAAGTCCTGCTGCTGCGTGCGGAGATCGCCGCGGCCGCCGCACGCCTGATCGCCCAGGATGGCCACGACTACAACAGCGCCAAGCGCAAGGCCGCCAAACAGATACTCGGCGACACCCAGCCGCCGCTGAACCTGTTGCCGGACAACGCACAGATCGAGGCGGAAGTGCGCATCTACCAGTCGCTGTTCCATGCCGACACCCAGCCCGCCCGCCTGTTCCGGCTGCGCACGCTGGCGGTCGACATCATGGACGGCCTGGCCGCCTTCCATCCCTATCTGACCGGCGCCGTATTGAATGGCACGGCCGGCCCGCACGACGACATCCACCTGCAGCTGTTCGCCGACAGCGCCAAGGAAGTGGAAATCTTCCTGCTGAACCGCAATTTGCAAATCGATATCTCCGAGACGCCCCACTTCAAGGGTCCGCGCTACGGCACGGTCGAAACGGTCAGCTTCATGTGGCACAAGGAAGGCGTGCACGCCGCCCTGTATGAGCTGGACGACCTGCGTGGCGCCGTCAAAACCCGCGGCGACGGCAAATTAATGCGCGCCGACATCGCCGCCGTGCGCGCCCTACTAGTTAACAGTACTCAAGAAAACCCCAACCCAAATCCGCCATGAATCAAAAACACCTCGCCGCCTATGTTGTTGTCGCTTTGCTATTCGGTGCATCCGGCGCCTATGTCGGCATGCATAAAAAAGAAGCCGCGCCGCCGCTCACCGCCACCCAGCCGCCCGGCGTCACCGGTCCGGTCGATAGCTTATATAAGTTGACGCTGCCCGACGCCAAGGGCGTCGCCCAAGCGCTGGGCCAGTACAAAGGCAAGGCCACGCTGGTCAATTTCTGGGCGCCGTGGTGCGGTCCGTGCGTGCAGGAGATGCCGGAGCTGTCGGCGCTGGCCGCCGGAGAAGAGGGTAAGAAGCTGCAAGTTATCGGAATCGGTATCGATTCAGCAACAAATATCACCGATTTTAACGACAAGTTCAAAATCACCTATCCAGTCTTCGTCGCCGGCATGGCCGGCACCGAGCTCTCCCGCACCTTCGGCAACGCCGCCGGCGGCCTTCCCTACACGGTGCTGATCGGCGCCGACGGCCAGGTCAAGAAGACCTATCTGGGCCGTTTGAAGTTTGACGAGCTGCGCAAGGATCTGGCAACTCTGTAAATAGTTTTGCAAGTTTTTTTCTCTTGCCAATGCCGACGGTTGGCGGCAAAATGCGGAACTTTCGCGGAAAACGGTCCTGAACCCATGGCAAAAAACCTCCTCCTGCTCAACGGTCCCAACCTGAATTTACTGGGAAGCCGCGAGCCAGAGGTCTACGGCGCTAGCACTTTGGCCGACATCGAACACGCTGCCCAGGCACAAGCCCAGGCGGCGGGCGCGAGCTTGTCCTGCTTTCAGAGCAACCACGAAGGGGCGCTGATCGACCGCATCCATGCCGCCAGAACGGAAGGCGTGGACGCCATCGTCATCAACCCGGGCGGCCTGACCCACACCAGCGTGGCCTTGCGCGACGCGCTGGCGGGGGTGGCGATACCGTTTGTTGAAGTGCATATTTCGAATATTTACCAGCGCGAGTCGTTTCGCCACCACTCATTTCTTAGCGCGATCGCTATAGGTACTATTTGCGGACTGGGTATCGAAGGATATCGGTTTGCCATCGACTTCGTTCTTAAAAAGCGATAATCTACGCGATCTGCGCGCAATTCCGCGCGGCTCCGCCCAAAAAGCGCTGCCGCTCACACTTACATAACAAAGACATTCCTGGGGGTTACATGGATTTACGCAAGCTGAAGACCTTGATTGATTTGGTCGCAGAATCGGACATCGCCGAGCTCGAAGTGACCGAAGGCGAGAGCAAAGTACGCATCGTCAAGTCGTCCGCCATGCCGCAAAACCAAATGGTGATGATGCAGCCGCAAGGCATGCCGCAATACCACGCCGCCCCGGCAGCCGCCGCGCCAGCCGCAGCAGCCCCTGTCGCCGCCGTCGCCGCCGAGCCGACCGGCCACGTGGTCAAATCGCCGATGGTCGGAACCTTCTACCGTTCGTCCGCGCCAGGTTCGCCGGCGTTCGTCGAAGTGGGCGCCACCGTCAAGGAAGGCGACACCCTGTGCATCATCGAAGCGATGAAGCTGCTGAACGAAATCGACGCCGACAAGTCCGGCACGATCACCCAGATTCTGGTCGAGAACGGCCAGCCGGTCGAATTCGGCCAACCGCTGTTTGTGATAGGCTAAGACCGGCCTGCGCCCTCCCCATCGGTGACGGGCGCGCCGGCTTGGTCCGCATTCCCTCCTCTACCTGACGTTACCGGCTTGCCGGTGCTCACAGACATACGCGAACCTATCATGTTTGAAAAAATCCTCATCGCCAACCGTGGCGAAATTGCCCTCCGTATCCAGCGCGCTTGCCGCGAACTGGGCATCAAGACGGTTGTGGTCCACTCGGAAGCAGACAAAGACGCCAAATACGTGAAGTTGGCGGATGAATCGGTGTGCATCGGTCCTGCGCCTTCGACGCTCAGCTACCTGAACATGCCGGCCATCATCAGCGCCGCCGAAGTGACGGACGCGGAAGCGATCCACCCGGGCTACGGCTTCCTGTCGGAGAACGCCGACTTCGCCGAGCGCGTGGAAAAATCCGGCTTCGTCTTCATCGGTCCCCGCTCCGAATCGATCCGCCTGATGGGCGACAAGGTCTCGGCCAAGCAAACCATGATCAAGGCAGGCGTACCGTGCGTGCCAGGTTCGGACGGCGCGTTGCCGGACGATCCAAAGGCTATCGTGCAAATTGCGCGCAAAGTCGGCTACCCGGTCATCATCAAGGCGGCTGGCGGCGGCGGTGGCCGCGGCATGCGCGTGGTGCATACCGAAGCGGCATTGATCAACGCCGTGGCGATGACCAAGACCGAAGCGGGCACCGCGTTCGGCAATCCCGAAGTCTATATGGAGAAGTACCTGGAAAATCCGCGCCACGTGGAGATCCAGATCCTCGCCGATGAACACAAGAACGCCGTCTGGCTGGGCGAACGCGACTGCTCGATGCAGCGCCGCCACCAGAAGGTCATCGAAGAAGCGCCGGCGCCGGGCATCCCGCGCAAGCTGATCGAAAAGATCGGCGACCGCTGCGCCGAAGCCTGCCGCAAGATCGGCTACCGTGGCGCCGGCACCTTCGAGTTCCTGTATGAGAACGGCGAGTTCTACTTCATCGAAATGAACACCCGCGTGCAGGTGGAACACCCTGTCACCGAAATGATCACCGGCATCGACATCGTGCAGGAACAGATCCGCATCGCCGCCGGCGAGAAGCTGCGCTTCCGCCAGCGCGACGTCATGCTGTCCGGCCACGCGGTCGAGTGCCGCATCAACGCCGAAGACCCGTTCAAGTTCACGCCGTCGCCGGGCCGCATCACTTCCTGGCACGTGCCGGGCGGCCCGGGCGTGCGCGTCGACTCGCACGCGTATGCGGGGTATTATGTACCGCCGCACTACGATTCGATGATCGGCAAGGTGATCGCCTACGGCGCCACCCGCGAGCAGGCGATCCGCCGCATGCAGATCGCGCTGTCGGAAATGGTGGTCGAAGGCATCCAGACCAACATCCCGCTGCACCGCGAGCTGATGGTCGACGCCCGCTTCATCGAAGGCGGCACCAACATCCATTACCTGGAACAAAAGCTGGCAGACATGCCGGACCTGCATAAACTGAGTTTGAGTAACAAGGCGCCACAATAATGAGCTGGACTGAAATCGTCATCGAAATCGCCCGCGACCACGCGGAAGCACTGTCGGAAGCCCTGATGGACGTGGGCGCGCTGTCGGTGTCCGTGGAAGACGCGGACGAAGGCACGGACGCGGAAAAACCGCTGTTCGGCGAGCCGGGCATGGAACCGACCGAAGCGGCATGGGATCACAGCCGCGTGGTCGCCCTGACCGACGAAGATGACGACCAGGCCGTGATCGTCGCCGCCGCCGCCGGCCAGATCGGCCTGGCGACGCTGCCGAAGTTCACCACCCGCAAGGTGGAAGAGCAGGACTGGGTGCGCCTGACCCAGTCGCAGTTCGCGCCCATCCACATCGGCAAGAACATCTGGGTCGTGCCGAGCTGGCACGAAGCGCCGGACGCCAACGGCCTGATCCTGGAACTGGATCCGGGCCTGGCCTTCGGCACCGGCTCGCACCCGACCACCCGTCTGTGCATGGAGTGGCTGGAAGCGAATCCGGCGCCGGGCAAGACCGTGCTCGACTACGGTTGCGGCTCCGGCATCCTGGCCATGGTGGCCAAGAAGGTCGGCGCGGGCGAAGTGGTCGGCGTGGACATCGATCCGCAGGCGATCGAATCGGCGGCCGACAATGCCCAGCGCAACAAGTGCGAGATCGAGTACTTCCTGCCGGACACCTTCGCGCAATCGCAGCACGCCACGCAGCGTTTCGACATCGTCGTCGCCAACATCCTGTCCAGCCCGCTCAAATTGATGGCGCCCATGCTGTCGGGCCGCGTGGCCGACGGCGGCGCACTGATCCTGTCCGGCGTGCTGGCGCGCCAGGCCGAGGAAGTGGCGGCCGCCTATGCGCCGTTCATCAAGCTGGGCGTATGGGCCGAGCAAGACGGCTGGGTGGCCCTGCATGGCCGCCTCGGCAGCGACGTGGTTCCAGCGGCGCGCTAACCACAGCAATGGCGCTCGCCACAAAATGCCCCCACTGCAACACGATATTTCGGGTCGCCCATGACCAGTTGAAATTACGTGGGGGCATAGTGCGCTGTGGCTCCTGCAATGAAGTTTTTGACGGCAACGCGGCCCTGCTGGAGCCGCTCGCCGCGCCGGCAACGGCGCCTGTACCAGCCCAACTCCCCTCCCCACTGCCCGAACCAGTCGCCTTCGACCAGAAGATGGCCGCGCTGGATACCCGCGCCGCCGAAGTGCTGAGCAGCGACGAGGCCGAACCCATCTACACGCTGGAACTCGATACCGCCCTGGACGCGGCTGAGGCGGCTGAAGCCGCCGAGACCGCCGAGGCTGCAGATGAGCCCGCTACCGAAGACGCCGCCGCGCCGCCGGACAGCGAGCCGGCCGACGCCATCGCGCTGCCAACCGAGCCTGCCACTCTGCCGCCCGCCGTGGAAGTAGCGCTGGACCTCGACCTCGACGTGGAGGCCGAGCCTGAGCCCGGGCAGCCTGAGCCGGCCGCGCAGGCAGCCACCGAGCCCGAACCCGAACCCGCCATCGACGCGCAGTGGCGCGACGACGAGCCGCTTGAAAACGCGCTCAGCATCGAAGCCATGTCGGACGAAGAGCTGGAAGCGGCGCTGGCTGCCGAACTGGCCGTCCTGGAACAGGACAGCAGCGCACAACCGGCCGGCGACACCGAAGCGGCGCCAGACACCTTCACCTCCGTCCTGCCCGCGGAACGCCTGGAACCGCCCCTGGACGAAGCGCCGCCGGCCGGCACCACCGCCGTGCCGACCGAAGCCTCGCGCTTCAACGAGCTGGAAGAGATCGACGAAGAAGCGCTGGTGCAGCTGTCGTCCGCCGGCCTGGCCGAAGCGCAGTCCGCCCGCGCCCACGCCCACCTGCTGGCCGACCCGGCCGACACCGATACCGACAGCAGCCCCGACACCGAAGCCGAAGAACCCGGCTTCATCAAGCGCGAGCGGCGCCGCCAGAAGTTCGGCAAGGCCGCGACCATCGCCATGAGCCTGGGCTCCCTGCTGCTGGTGGCGACGCTGGCGGCCCAGGGCCTGACCACCTTCCGCAACCAGATCGCCGCCGCGCTGCCGCCGCTCAAGCCGGCGCTGACGGCCGCCTGCAACGCGCTCGGCTGCAAGATCGAACTGCCGGCGCAGATCGACGACCTCAGCATCGAACAGGGCGAGCTGCAAACCCTGAGCGACACCAGCTTCTCCTTCACCACCCAGCTGCGCAACCAGAGCGCCACCGCGCAAGCGTGGCCGCACATCGAACTGGTGCTGGACGACGCCAACGACAAGGCCGTGCTGCGCCGCGTGTTCACCCCGCGCGAGTACCTGGGCGCCGACGTCGCGCTCGACAAAGGCTTCGCCCCGCACACCGAACAATCTGTCAAACTGTACTTTGAACTGAGCCAGCTGAAAGCATCCGGCTATCACATCGCAGTCTTCTATCCATAAAGACCACATCATGACCCAGACCTCCCTGATTTGCGGCTCGATCGCAATCGACACCATCCTGCAATTCCCCGGCCGCTTCGACAGCCTGCTGCTGGCCGACCAGCTGCACAAGGTGAATGTCTCCTTCCTGGCGCCGACCATGCGCACCGAGTTCGGCGGCTGCGCCCCCAACATCGCCTACAACCTGCAACTGCTGGGCGGCCATCCGCGCATCGTCGGCGTCATGGGCCAGGACAACGCCGCCTACATGGAGCGCTTCCGCAAGCTCGGCCTGTCCACCGACAACATCCTGGTCAAGCCGGAAGCCTACAACGCCCAGTGCTTCGTCACCGCCGACGAAGACAACAACCAGATCAACGCCTTCCACCCGGGCGCCATGTCCTACGCGCACGAGAACGAAGTCGCCAAGGCCGGCCCTGCCGCCATCGCCATCATCTCGCCGGACGGCCACCTGGGCATGAAGAAGCACGCCGCCGACCTGGCCAAGCTGCAGATCCCGTTCATCTTCGACCCGGGCCAGCAGCTGCCGATGTTCAACGGCGAAGAGCTGATCGAGTTCATCGACAAAGCCACCTACGTCACCACCAACGACTACGAAATCGAACTGCTGATGGACCGCACCGGCCTGACCGTGCCGGACATCGCCAGCCGCCTGAAAGCGCTGATCATCACGCGCGGCGAAAACGGTTCGGAGATCCACACCGGCGGTCAGCGCATCGAGATCCCGGTGGTGCCGGTGGCCGAGGCGGTGGACCCGACCGGTTGCGGCGACGCCTACCGCGCCGGCCTGCTGTTCGGCATCACCAACGGCTGGACCTGGGAAAACACCGGCCGCCTGGCCAGCCTGCTGGGCGCGATCAAGATCGCCAGCAAGGGCGCGCAAAACCACAAGCCGACCGCAGCCGAGATCGCCGACCGCTTCGAAGCGGCCTTCGGCTACCGCTACTGATCAGCTAGGCCAAAAGAAAAAGCCCCCGTCGGCCTGAACGCGCTCAAGAGCGCGCCCAGTGCCGACGGGGGCTTTTTTCGTCCGGGGCGACGCTTAGCGTCCGCTGAACAGCATGCCCAGCACCAGCAGCGCGATCTGCAGCACGATCAGCGCCACCAGCAGCGACAGGTCGAGGTTGCCGACCAGCGGCACCACGCGGCGGATAGGCCGCAGCAGCGGCTCGTTGAGCGCGCGCACGAACGGCGCCAGCGGCGCATGCGGGTTCACCCAGCTGAAGATCGCCTCGATCACCAGCAAGGCCATGAAGCCGTACAAAATCCACTGCAGAAACCGCTGGAACGCCATCAGCAGCACCAGCGGCGTGGTCCAGCCGGCCAGGTACATCACCGAAGTGGCCAGCAGCACGATCAGGAACGCTCCGATCAGGCTGGCCCAGTCATAGCCGCCCACACCGGGCACGATGCGGCGCAGCGGGCGCACCAGCCAGTCCGACAGCTGGAACGTAAATTGGGCCACCGATGCCGGTGGGCGGACGCGGATCGCCTGCATCCAGAAACGCAACAACAACGCCCCGCCCAACAAGGTGGCGATGGCGTCGACAATCAACACGAGAATACTAAGCACGAGTCCCCTCCAAAAAAAAGCCGCTGTGTGATTGTCTCACACAGCGGCCCATTGCCTCAGCAGGCATCCAAGCTATTTAATCAGCTAGGACGGGTGCTGGTTGGGAACGGCCATGCTGCGGCCGGTGCCAACACGGTTTTTGCTGCAGGAGCGGCGGCCGGAGCTGGAGCGGCTGGCTTGGCGACAGCTTCCTTCTTCGGTGCAGCAGCCTTTTTCGGGGCAGCTTTTTTCACAGCTGGCTTGGCAGCAGGAGCGGCGGCTGCCGCTACTGGTGCAGCCGAAGCAGCGGCTGGAGCGGCGGCCGGTTTAGCGGCGACCTTCTTAGCTACTGGCTTCTTGGCAGCCGGCTTGGCGCTTGGCTTCGCAGCCGCGCCCTTAACTGGCTTTTTTGCTGCTGGCTTAGCCGCTGCCTTTGCAGCCGGTTTGGCTGCTGCTTTTACCACTGGTTTTTTGGCGACAGCTTTTTTGGCTGCTGGCTTGGCTGCTGCTTTAGCTGCTGGCTTGGCTGCCGGTTTGGCGGCGGCCTTTTTTGCTGCTGGCTTGGCGGCTACTTTTTTCGCTGCTGGTTTGGCTGCGGCTTTTTTAGCTGCTGGCTTGGCTGCTGCTTTAGCGACGACTTTTTTAGCTGCTGGTTTAGCGGCTACTTTTTTCGCTGCCGGCTTGGCTGCTGCTTTTTTAGCTGCTGGTTTAGCTGCGGCTTTTTTAGCTGCTGGCTTGGCTGCTGCCTTGGCGACGACTTTTTTAGCTGCTGGTTTGGCGGCTACTTTTTTCGCTGCTGGCTTGGCTGCTGCTTTTTTCGCTGCTGGCTTGGCTGCTGGTTTAGCGACAGTTTTTTTAGCGACTGGCTTGGCAGCGGCTTTTTTCACTGCTGGCTTGGCGGCTGCTTTGGCTGCTGGCTTGGCTGCTGGTTTAGCGGCGGCTTTTTTAGCGACTGGCTTGGCAGCTGCTTTTTTCACGGCTGGTTTAGCGGCTGGTTTGGCGGCAGCTTTCACTGCTGGCTTGGCGGCGGCTTTCGCTGCGACAGGCTTTTTCGCTGGGGCGGCGGCTTTAGCGGCCGGTTTCTTTGCTGCTGGTTTCTTTGCGGCTGTTGCCATTTTTAGTTCTCCTTCATCGGGGATGGGAAAAATTCATTACAAGATTTAAACCCGTCCGGCCCGGAATTAGGCCAGGCGAATTATTCATCGGCGCAAACGAACAACGGTTTGCGCTAATGAATTCGGCACCAGCTGAACTGCTGCAACCCCTCACGAGTGCAGCACTTCAGCCATCGACCTGCGCGCCGACCGTGGCCGGTTCGGCGTTCAGGTACAAATCTTGTTGCGACGTTTTGCGGGTGGTCGGGCGTGTACTCAGCTCCATGGACCTACGTCGCAGCCATTCACGGTTTTCGTTTTCAAACAAAAAACCGCCCAGCCCGAACCTAATCAGGCAAGACGGTTGAACAAAAACGGAGTGGTCTTGTGCATATCTGTGTGAATCTGTATCCCGTATCGCGATCATTTCTGCGGCATGTGCGACTTCAAATTTCTGCACATTTCAAAACACGCATTTTCAATCTCGTAAAGTACACGAAAACCTTGTCGGTGCGCAACCAGCACGATAGATATTCATGCGCTTTTTTTCGCGTTAAGCTCGTCAACTCACATACGCACGCCGATTCGGCATGCCCGCTTGCGTCGTCGCGCTGCGATGTGCGCGCTCAATCGAGTTCGAAAAAACGTTCGCGGCGTCGCGCGAAAAAAGTGCGCTTGAAAGCGCGCCTTGTGCCGTCTGGGTTTCTGCGATGCCGTCATCGCCGGCGGAAAAATCCGCGCCGCCCACTTCCGAATTCGAGAGCGCTTGCGCATCGCATGCGCGCCGCTGCTACTCACTGTTTTAAATTCGTCGCGATTATGAGACAGAGTGCGGCGAATGGCAAGCAGAATACTGCGGTGCGCGTCGGCGCTGATGCGCCGCGATGCGGTGCGCGGCGGTGCGTGTGCATCGCGCGCGCGAACAGCGGGCGTGTCGGCGCATGATGCGGCGCGTTCCGCGTCGCCGTTTTTGCGGCGGCGTCTGCGCGGTCGCGGCGCGCTTCATCAGCGCACGCAGTTCGCGCGACGAGCCGCAGCAGACTGGCACTGCCGCGCTTCGCATCGATGAAGTCGGCCAGTGTGCGCGCTGTGTTTAGCTATGAGTTAGCGGCGGACACTCGCTGTCGCGCTATGAGTGTCGTGTCGATCGACGACATGGAAAAAGCGCAGGGGGCAAACCGCAAACGCGCTCCGCGCAGAGTCTTCCCCACGACTCGCTCATACACCTAACGAATAAACTATTTCGAAAATTAAGGCGGACGCAGAGCGGCCTCTCTGCGCTCGACAGGCTGGCGTTCGTCGGCGACCGCGGCATGGGTGCGCTCAGCTATGAACCACCAGCGGCCAAGCCAGCACGCTGGACGATGCCGCCGGTGGCGAGTCGTGGCCGGTCCAATTCCCCGCGCAGAACAAGCGCCGGCGACACGCCATTTCGATCTGGACCGGCGACTGGCCGCCCTGCTGCATGTCGACTTCCGCCTGCCGTCGGTCGACTACAGCACCTTCCTGCGCGCCACACGTTTGATGACCGGCGATCAGCGGCAGGTCGACGCCGTGTTCCAGCGCTGCGTCTTCCATGTGCTGTTCAATAACCGGGACGACCACGCCAGGAATGCCTCATACCGAATGAACCGCGACTGGTACTGGCAACTATCGCCATGCTATGACCTGAGCTTCAATTCCGGCCCCTGGAGGCGAACATCAGATGGCGGTCATGGGAGAGCGCCAGTCGCCCGGCCTGGCGCCATCCACGCCAATCGCGACCGCCTGAAATGAAAAAAGCCTGGCAACCGCCAGGCTTTTTGCGTTGATACGTTACAGATTAATCCCAGTTCAGCGCGCCGCCGGTCTGGTATTCGATGACGCGGGTCTCGAAGAAGTTACGCTCTTTCTTCAGGTCGATCATCTCGCTCATCCATGGGAACGGGTTCTCTTCCTGGTCGAACAGCGTCTCCAGGCCGATCTGCGTGGCGCGGCGGTTGGCGATGAAGCGCAGGTAGCCCTTGAACATGGTGGCGTTCAGGCCCAGCACGCCGCGCGGCATGGTGTCTTCCGCGTAGGCGTATTCCAGGTCCACGGCCTTCAGGAACAGCTGCTTGATCTCTTCCTTGAAGGCCGGGGTCCACAGCAGCGGGTTTTCCATCTTGATGGTGTTGATCAAGTCGATGCCGAAATTGCAATGCATCGATTCGTCGCGCAGGATGTACTGGTACTGCTCGGCGGCGCCCATCATCTTGTTCTGGCGGCCCAGCGCCAGGATCTGGGTGAAGCCGACGTAGAAGAACAGGCCTTCCATCAGGCAGGCGAACACGATCAGGGACTTCAGCAGCTGCTGGTCGCTATGCACGGTGCCGGTGGTGAAGGCCGGGTCGGTCAGCGTGTTGATGAATGGGATCAGGAACTCGTCCTTGTCGCGGATCGACTTGACTTCGTTGTAGGCGTTGAAGATCTCGCCCTCGTCCAGGCCCAGCGACTCGACGATGTACTGGTAGGCGTGGGTGTGGATCGCCTCTTCGAAGGCCTGGCGCAGCAGGTACTGGCGGCATTCCGGCGCGGTGATGTGGCGGTAGGTGCCCAGCACGATGTTGTTGGCGGCCAGCGAGTCGGCGGTGACGAAGAAGCCCAGGTTGCGCTTGACCAGACGACGCTCGTCTTCGGTCAGGCCGTTCGGGTTCTTCCACAGCTCGATATCGCGCTGCATGTTCACTTCCTGCGGCATCCAGTGGTTGGCGCAGCCGGCCAGGTATTTGTCCCATGCCCACTTGTACTTGAACGGCACCAGCTGGTTGACGTCGGTTTTGCCGTTGATGATGCGCTTGTCGTCGGCATTGACGCGGCGCGCGACTTGCTCGGCATTGGCTTCGCCGGTGGCCAGTGCGGCTTGCGCAGCTTGATTACCCGCAGCTTGCGGTGCGGCCGATGCGGCCTCTTCGTCCCAGGACAGCGACATGATGGATTCCCTCTGAATTCTATGTGTATATATTAGTACAGTCGTTCCCGCGTTGGCGGGAACGACGCTTTAGATTACTGGCAGGCTTCGCATTCCTCGAAACCGTCGTCGCCAGGACGCAGGTAGCAGGCGGCGCCATCTTCCTCGGCAGCGGCCACCGGAGCCACCGGCGCTGGCGCAGCAGCAGCCATCGCGCTGGCCGACATGCCGCCGTCCACCGCCACCGCGTTCAGCGCGCCGGTCTTGGAGGTCGACTTCTCCGTATGGGTGGCGGAGGTGGTGCGCAGGTAGTAGGTGGTTTTCAGGCCACGCAGCCATGCCAGCTTGTACGTCTCGTCCAGCTTCTTGCCCGATGCGCCAGCCATGTAGATGTTCAGCGACTGCGCCTGGTCGATCCACTTCTGGCGGCGCGATGCTGCTTCCACCAGCCAGGTCGGCGACACTTCGAACGCGGTTGCATAAATATCACGCAGGTCTTGCGGGATGCGGTCGATCTTGGCCAGCGAGCCGTCGAAGTACTTCAGGTCGGAGATCATCACTTCATCCCACAGGTCGCGCGCCTTCAGGTCGCGCACCAGGTAGGCGTTGATCTCGGTGAACTCGCCCGACAGGTTGGACTTCACGTACAGGTTCTGGAAGGTCGGTTCGATGCAAGCCGACACGCCAATGATATTCGAAATGGTCGCGGTCGGAGCGATCGCCACGCAGTTCGAGTTACGCATGCCGAACTTCTTGATGCGGTCGCGCACCGGAGTCCAGTCCATGGCAGCCGAGGTATCCTGCTCCAGGTAGCCGCCGCGTTCGTCGGCCAGCAGCTTGATCGAGTCCTGCGGCAGGATGCCGCGGTCCCACAGCGAGCCTTTGTACGACTGATAGTGGCCGCGTTCTTCGGCCAGTTCGGTCGAAGCCAGGTAGGCGTAGTAGCACACCGCTTCCATCGAGGTGTCGGCGAAGGACACGGCTTCGTTCGACGAGAACGGAATGCGCATCATGTGCAGGCAGTCCTGGAAGCCCATCACGCCCAGGCCCACCGGACGGTGGCGCATATTGGCGTTGCGCGCTTTGTCGACGGCGTAGTAATTGATGTCGATCACATTGTCCAGCATGCGCATGGCGGTGCGGATGGTCTTTTTCAGCTTGACGTGATCCAGCTTGCCCTCTTTCATATGGGCCGGCATGTTGACCGAACCCAGGTTGCAGACGGCGATTTCGTCAGGGCCGGTGTTCAGCGTGATCTCGGTGCACAGGTTGGAGCTGTGGACCATGCCGACGTGCGACTGTGGCGAACGGATGTTGCATGGGTCTTTGAAGGTGATCCATGGGTGGCCGGTTTCGAACAGCATCGACAGCATCTTGCGCCACAGGTCCAGCGCGGCGATCTTCTTGAACACGCGGATTTCGCCGGCGGCGGCCTTGGCTTCGTAGCCCAGGTAGGCTTTTTCGAAGGCCTTGCCGACCAGGTCGTGCAGGTCGGGGGTGTCGGATGGCGAGAACAGGGTCCACTCGCCTTTTTCCATCACGCGCTTCATGAACATGTCCGGGATCCAGTTGGCGGTGTTCATGTCGTGGGTGCGGCGGCGGTCGTCGCCGGTGTTCTTGCGCAGGTCCAGGAACTCTTCGATGTCCATGTGCCAGGTTTCCAGGTAGGCGCAGACCGCGCCCTTGCGCTTGCCGCCCTGGTTGACCGCGACGGCGGTGTCGTTGACCACTTTCAGGAACGGCACCACGCCTTGCGATTTGCCGTTGGTGCCCTTGATGTGGGCGCCCAGTGCGCGCACAGGGGTCCAGTCGTTACCCAGGCCGCCGGCGAATTTCGCCAGCAGGGCGTTTTCCTTGATGGCGTCGTAGATGCCTTCCAGGTCGTCCGACACGGTGGTCAGGTAGCACGACGACAGCTGCGAACGCAGGGTGCCCGAGTTGAACAGGGTCGGGGTCGACGACATGAAGTCGAAGGTCGACAGCAGGTTGTAGAACTCGATGGCGCGCGCTTCGCGGTCGGATTCGTTCAGGGCCAGGCCCATGGCGACGCGCATGTAGAACGCCTGCGGCATTTCGATGCGGACGTCGCGCACGTGCAGGAAGTAGCGGTCGTACAGGGTTTGCAGGCCGATGTAGCCGAACTGCAGATCGCGGTCGGCGACCAGCGCCTTGGCCAGGCGGGCCAGGTCGAACTCGGCCAGCTTGGTGTCCAGCAGTTCGTTGGCGATACCCTTGGCGATGTATTGCGGGAAGTAGGTCACGTATTCGGCGGCGGCGGCGGCTTGCGCGACTTCCTTGCCGAAGACTTCCTTGCGGATCGTGTGCAGCAGGATGCGGGCCGTCACTTGCGAGTAGGCCGGATCCTTTTCCATCAGCGCGCGGGCGGCCAGGATGGCGGATTTGTGCAGTTCTTCGACCGGTACGCCGTCGTACAGGTTCTTCAGCGTCTCGGCCAGGATGGCGTCGGCGTCGACGTGCTTTTCCAGGCCGATGCAGGCGGCGTTGATCAGGCCGGTGACACGGCTCATTTCCAGCGGCTTGCGTTCGCCGTTTTCCAGCACGTGGATTTGCGGTGCTTCGATGGCGGCGGTGGCGCCCTGGGCTTCCTTGGCCAGACGGCGTTCTTCCATGTGCTTGGCGCGATACAGCACGTAGGCGCGGGCGACATCGTGTTCGCCGGAGCGCATCAGCGCCAGTTCGACCTGGTCTTGCACGTCTTCGATGTGGAAGGTGCCGCCCGATGGCTGACGGCGCACCAGTGCGGTGACGACGCTGGCGGTCAGCTGCTCTACCAATTCGCGGATGCGGGCCGAGGCTGCGCCCTGGCCGCCGTTCACGGCCAGGAAGGCCTTGGTGACGGCGATCGCGATTTTCGACGGTTCAAACGCGACGACCGCGCCGTTACGGCGGATGATGCGGTAGTCACCGAGGTCGCTGGCGGCCGTGACCGGGCTGCTGGCGGTGCTCGCAGCGGCTGCTGGTACCAGCGCTGGATTGATGGTGATGTCTTGAGTAGATTGCATTTAAGCTCCCCGATAACAGCGTGCAGTCAGTGCTGCGCGACGTAATGTTGTATAAAAAAAAGGCCAAAATGAAGCGACCTGCCAAACCTGCCTGGCCGGTTAAACTGCAATAAAATGGGTAGTGAACTGGCCTTGTAGGCTTGCAAATAGTTTAAGAACCAGTGTCATCAGAACTACTATATCTAGTGATTGGTGTGAATCGATACACTGATTGTAGTGGTCAGGTAATCGTAAGACAAGTGGAAATTTTGCCGTTTCAGGCAATTTTTCTATTGACTTTGCGGGAGGCCTTTTGCGAAGCGCAATACGGCGCTAGCGCCCACTAACGCGGGCTCATCCAGTGCCTTTTGATTAAGCAGCGTCTGCCAGTTTTTTCGATAATATTCCCAATCAAACAACGGTCCCGGGTCGGTTTTCCGGCCCGGCGCGATGTGTTCATGGCCCTGCACATCGGTCAGCGGATAGCGCGACTGCAGCGCCAGCGTCAGCGCGGCCAGCGCTTCGTACTGCGCCGGCTCGAAGCCGCTGTCGTCGGTGCCTTCCAGCTCCACGCCGATCGAATAGTCGTTGCACTTTTCGCGTCCGCGAAACACCGATTTGCCCGCATGCCAGGCCCTGTCGTTGGCAGAAACATACTGCATCACGCGGCCGTCGCGGCGGATGAAAAAGTGGCTCGACACCTTCAGCCCCCGCAGGTCCGCGAACGAGGGGTCAGTATTATAGTCCAAGCGGCCGGTGAACAGGTCGGACACGTGCGGGCCGCCGTAACTTCCACCCGGCAGCGAGATGTTGTGGACCACCAGCAGCGTGATGTCGGCGGGGTTGGGACGGTCGTCGGCGTGCGGGCTGTCGTAGCGGATCGCCTGCGGCCACCAGCCGTCGGCGCCCGGCGGCGGCGCGCTCACGCCTCCGGCTCCTGGATGTTCAGCTTCTGCATCTGGTAGCGCAGCTGGCGGAAGCTGATGCCCAGCAGATGGGCGGCCTGGGTGCGGTTGAACTGGGTCTGCGCCAGCGCCCGCAGGATGATGTCGCGCTCGATCTGGTTCAGATAGTCGGGCAGGCTGCTGGGCAGCGCGTCGAGATGGGGCAGCGGCGGCAAGCCTGCCCGACTATCTGAACCAGATCGAGCGC